>CAJYHD010000264.1 GCA_913773715.1 uncultured Sphingobium sp. | reverse complement strand
GCGACCCCGGCCCGATCGATTCCCACAGATTGCTGGTCTTGGTGAGATCGTCCATCGCCTTGAACCCGAGCAGCACGTCATAGAAGGTGCATTGCTTCAGGTGTTCGTCGAGGTTCGCGCGGAACACGCTGTCCGTGATCTGGAAGGTGCGCGCCTTGTCCATCAGCCGCGCGCCGTAGATCATGCCGTTGTTGGTCAGCGCGAGCGCGTTGGGCATGACGAACACGGTCTCGGCCGAGCGCGTCATCCAGTCGCCGACCTGGCTCGTGAACGAGGCCATCACGCCAAGGCCCAGCGGCACGTTGTCGACCACCGAGGGCGCGAGCGCGGGGTTAATCCGGTCGGTCACCTTCACCGTGACGGTCGGGACCATCAGCATCATGTAGATGAGCGTCGACTGGAGGAACCAGTTGAACCACGCCCGCCAGTCGAGCGAGAAGGCGACGACGAACAGCGAGTAGATGAAGCCCATCACCATCACGACCTGGAGCATCGAGCGGTAGCCCCCGCCCCCGGTCCATGCCGCGACCGCGTTGAAGACGTTGACGATATATTCGCCCCCGCCGATCGTGAAGACTTCGAGCCCGCCCATCGCCGTCGCTCCCTTGCCGCCGTGTTACCGCAAGCCCTGCGCGCTGAGGCCGCGTCCGAACCGGAGCGAAGCCGACAACTGCGGGCTCATGGTGTTCTTGAGGGTGGATTCCATGAACTGGGTGTATTGGATCACCCGGTAGGTATTGGAGATCTGCCCGGCCATCTTCTCGCTGCGCCGCGACAGCTCGGTCTTCACGCTGTCGACCTGGGCGCGCCACGCCTTGAACTCGTCGGTCGAGACGAACTTTGCGCCCGCCTGCGCCTGCGAGATCGTGTCCAGCATCCGGTCGAGCATCGACATCAACATGTCGATCGCGACCATCTCGGCGAGGGTCGCGCGATCGCCGCCCGACAGGCCCATGTGCGCCGCCTCGTTGACGACGAGGATCTTGTAGAGCGGGATCGAGGTCATCCCGAGCAGCGCGATCTCGTCACCCGACAGCGCGGCGTTGGAGCGGATCTTGCCCGACATGCTGTCCATCGCCTTGAGGACGCGCGTACGCAGCGCCTCGTTGGTCGAGATGCTTAGCTTGGTGGGCGTGGGCTTCAGACACCCCTTGTCGTCGGTCGTGTCGCACTGCCACACGTCGGTCGGCGCCGAGGCGGTGCCGTCGAGCAGCGCCTGATAGGTGTCCCAGCTGGCCGGCGCGATGAACTGGAACGCGCCCATGCTGTCTTTCGCCTTCGTCGCGTCATAAATGATCGTGCCGACCATCGTCATGAGGAACTCGGCATATTCCCGGGACGGTTTGGTTGCGCTCTTGGCGTTCAGTGCATACCAGGTGTAATTCTTCGACTGGACCAGCTCGGCGTCGTCGCCGGCACGCGCGATCGTATCCTCACGCTCGCCCTTGTTGGTGCAGCCGTGGCGCGCCGCGGCCGCGTCGGAGAAGAAGCCCTTCGCCCCGCCGACCTGCTGGCAGATCGTCGAGGACGCCCCGTCCATCGCCGGCCACAGCGAGCCGACCGCCTGCTGCGCCGCCTCGCAGGAGGACATGTTGAACGCGTTCAGCTGCTGCACGCGCTGGCTCATGTCCTTCATCACCCCGCCGATCTGCGCGGAGATGCTGTCGATCGCGAGCTGGAAGGCGAAGCCGATCGCGTTGTTGGCGGTCGCCTTGAGCATCGCCACGATCTCGTCGGCGTTGATGAACGAGAATGACCCCGCGAACAGGTCGATGCCACCGCAGCCGCCGCGCGCGCTGGGGAGCGCGACGCTGACCGGGTTGATCGACTTCTGCGGAAAGCGGCTCCACAGCGAACCACCCGAGTAATAGCCCGCCGACTGCCCCTGGAAGGCGGTCGGGCCGGTCACGTTCGCGGCCGCGCCCGACTTGTTGAAATAGCTGTTCATCTCGCCCTGGACGTCGGCCATCGCCGGCGTAGCGACGAGACCTCCAATCGCGAGGATCATGCTGGCCTGCGCGAGAACCGCGGCGCAGAAGCGGACGATCGAGCGGACCATCAGAAGTCACTCCCGGGCTTGACGCTGGTCAGTGTGAAGATGCGGTTCATCACTTCGTCGGCCGCCATCACGCCGTAGCCGATCGGCATGGGCTGCTTGGTGACAGTGTCGAACAGCACAAGCGCGGGCACCTGCTGGCCGCGCATGCCCATCGCCTTGTACTGGCCGGTGTCGACCGTATAGTTCGGGAAGGCGCGGGTCGGCCCGCCATCGAGCGAGATTGCCATGACGGTCAGGCCGAAGCGATCCGACACACTGCGCATGATCGGCCCGAAGGTTTCGCACGCAGCACAGGCCGACGAGTAGAAATAGAACACGCCGTACCGCTGCGAGATCCGCGACAGCACGCGCTCTCGATCCGCATTACGGCTATCGAGCCAGGTCCGCTTGCCCAGCTGGTTGACCGGGCGCTGGAGCGTGTAGTCGAGGTCCGGGTTCTGCCAGATCGTACGCTGCCACATGTCCGCGAAAGAGGAGGCACGATCAAGCTGCTCGCGCTGGAAAGCGATATAATGGCTGATGTTCTCGGGCGTCGGCTCGAGGATCGCCCGCGCCTTCAGCTCCTCCAGCTGCTTCGAGATCGCCGCAAGCTGCTCGGCCGAGGACCGCGCGGGCTGCGCCGATCGCTGCTCGGCGGGCCTGGCCTTCGGCTTGTCGCAATAGAACCAGGTGCCGAGCCGCCGCTCGCGGCAGTAGAAGTCGTCCCCGGTCTGCGCCGCGACGCGGTCGGCCGATCCCAGATCGTCCGCGCTGCCATAGCTGTCCTGGCCGCCATCGCGGCCGTCGTCACCGGCATCGCGGGTGGAGGACACCGAATCCGGCAGCGGCGTCAGGTCCTGCGCCGTCGCCGGCGTCAGCACGGGCGACGCGACCGAGAGGATGAGAGCGAGGGTCAGGGCCTTGCGCATGTCAGTCGTCCTTCTGTTTCTGCTTTTCGCGATCTTCCTGTTCGCGGCGGGTGAGGTAGGATTTGAGCGTCCCGAGGAGCGACGGCTCCTGAAGCGACACGAGCTGCGCCATGTCGTCTGCGAGGATGCGGAACAGGTTGCCGTACACCCCGATGATGAGGTTGCGGGCGTGCCGGCGCGGGTAGAGCGTCTCGCCCCGGCGCAGGATGAGGTTGGCGCGGATCAGCCGCGCGATCGTCGGTTCGAGATCGGCCACGCACAGC
>CAJYHD010000263.1 GCA_913773715.1 uncultured Sphingobium sp. | reverse complement strand
TCCCCGCCGACTATGCCGCCGCATGGCCGGGGATCGAGAAGCGATTGTTCGACTGGACCACGCCGCATCTCGACAACAGCCTCGGCCATGCGGCGGCATAGTCGGCGGGGATGCCCTTGGCCCGGCTTTCGGCCAGCACCGCGACGGAGTGCCATGAAATCATGCACCCCGTCTCGACGCCCTGCAACGGCCAGACCGACGGCCCGAACGGGCTTTGCTGCGTCTGACGGATGAGGTCGGCGGCGAACTCGGCGGACCGCTTGGGCCGGATCAAGGTCTGGAGCGGATGGAAGGCGCGATAGGTGTCCCAAAGCGAATAGGCGCTATAGGCCTCCTCGCCTTTCTTGAGGCTATGCACCTGCCGATCGAGGCCGACATAACGGCCATCGACATCGGAAAACAGCGTCGGGCCAAGGCTCGCATGATAGAGCGCCGACGACAGGATCGTGCGCTCCTCCGCCGTGCCGCCCTCGACCGTGATGTGGCTCAGTTCCGCGTCCCACGCCGTCTTCGCGGCGGCGCGATAGCGGTCGAAATTCCAGTGCGCCGCTTCCGCTTTCAGGTTTTTGCGCGCGCCGTCGAGATCGACTGCCGATATGCCGCAGCGGATGACGAGGGGGACAGCCCCGGCATCGTCATAGTGCAGCACGGCCTTTAGCCGCTTGCCATTCACCGAGGCGGAGCCAGCGGGCGCATCCTCATCGTCGAAAAACGCGACGCGATCGGGCTTGCGCGACAGTTGCATCGCAAAGAAGATGCGCCGTCCCTTGGCCCAGCGGAACACACGCCGCGTGCCGGTCAGCATGTCGCCGTCCCAGCTAAGCGCCGCCTCGTCGATCAGCGGCGCTTCGCCCGGCCCCTCCATGACGAGGTGGCTCATGTCGATCAGCAGATGGGCGGGACCGGCGGGGAAATGATAGCGATGGATGCCGGTGCGCGGTGTGACGGTGAGTTCGGCTCGCACCCCGCTTTCCAGCGCGACGGCATAATAGCCCGGCTCCGCGCGTTCGTCGCTGTAGCGCTGGCGATAGCCTTCGTCTGGCTTGTCGAGCGGACCCGGCTGCAACTTGACCTCGCCCCGCGTCGGCACGACCAGCACATCGAGCATGTCACCGATGCCGGTCCCTGACAGATGCGTGTGCGAAAAGCCGAGCATCGACGCATCGCCATGATGATAGCCCGAGCAGGTGTCCCACCGCGCCGTGTCGGTGTCGGGCGACAGCTGTACCATGCCGAATGGCATCGACGCGCCGGGGAAGGTATGGCCATCGCCACCCGTGCCGACGAACAGGTCGGGCGGCGTCTGCCTGGCGGGCGCTGCTTCGAGACGAAAGGCGCTCGCCAGCGCGACGGAGCCGCTGGCGGCGAGCAGGCCGCGACGGGTGAGGCGGGTCATAGTCTTTCTCCGAGCAGGGCAGGCTTGCGGCGGGCGAGGTCGAGCATCAGCTCGCCGAACAGGCCGTTGGCCCACGCGAACCAGTGGCGGGTAAAGGTCTTCGCATCATCCTGATCGAAGGACTCGTGCATGAAGCCGGTCCCCGCATGGCTCGCCTTCAGCCAGCGCAGGCACTGGCGGATCGTCGCATCGTCACTGCTATTGAGCGCGCGCATGACGATCGACATCGGCCAGATCATGCGCAGCCCTGCATGGGGACCGCCGATCCCCTCCGCGACGGTACCTTTGAAGAAATAGGGATTGCGCTCGCTCCATGCCGCTGCCGCCGTACGCTGGAACAGCGGATCGGCGGGCGACGCAGCGCCCAGATAGGCAAGAGCCGACAGGCTCGGCACATTGGCGTCGTCCATGAAGTGGCCGTTGCCGAAGCCATCGACCTCATAGGCCCAGAGCCGCTCGCCGGTTGCCGGGTCGATCATCGTGCCATGCGCGCGCGCCGCCGCCTCGACCTCGTCAGCCAGCGCCTTGGCCTCGTTCGCCAGCGCAGCGTCGCTGGCCGCCTCGTTTGCCACCACCGCCAGCTTGCGCAGTGCGGCGACGGCGAACAGGTTGGAGGGGATCAGGAAGGGGAAGATGCAGCTGTCGTCGGACGGGCGATACATGCTGTGGATGAGGCCCACCTTCTTCGTCGGCGCGCCATAGCCGTTCAATATCTGCGTCTCGGTGGCCAGCTTGTCGCGGCGCAGGAAACGATAGGGGCCAGGGCCGTCCTTGCGCTGCTGCTCGCGGAAGGTACGGACGCTGGCCCGCGCGCCCTCGCGCCAGAGCGCATCGAACGGCGCGGCGTCACCACTCGCCTTCCAGTAGTCATGTGCCAGCCGCATCGGGTAGCAGAGCGAATCCACCTCCCACTTCCGTTCCGCGACGCCCGGCTTCATGTCGGTGTCGTCCGCCTGCGACCAGGGGAGGTCGGACTTGGCGCCCGGATCGCGCATGAAGGCGTTGGCATAGGGATCGATCAGAATCGAGCGCGCCTGCCGGGCGATGAGGCCGCGGAACAGCTCGCGCAGCTTCGTGTCCTCTCGCGCCAAATGGACATAGGGGTTGAGCTGCGCCGAACTGTCGCGCAGCCACAGGCATTCGATGTCGCCTGTGATGACGAAGGCGTCGGGCTTGCCATCGACGGTCCCCATGAAAACCGTGGTGTCGAGCGTGCTGGGATAGCAATTGCCGAACATCCAGCGCAGTTCCGGGTCGCCGATCTTCGCCGACACCCGCGCCATCTCGCGCTCCACCGCCTTGCTGACGAAGCGACGGTCGGCAGGCTTGGGGCGCTGGCTCTCGAACCCGCTCGTCGCGGCGAGCGCGGGCGAGGCGGCGAGGGCGATGCTGCCGGCGAGCAGCGAGCGACGGTTCATCCTCATTTCGGCAACTCCTGCTCGCCCGTAATCGTGAAGCCCACTTCTACACCCTGCGCGTCGCCCGGCTGGCCGCCGCCGATAAACAGGCGATAGGCACCGGGCCGCACCGCCCGCACGCCGTCGCGATCGACGGTCGAGAGTGCGCGCGGATCGAGGTCGAAGCGCAATTCCCTGTCCTTGCCCTTCTTCAGCGTCACGCGCTGGAAACCGACCAAGCTATGGCGCAGCACAGG
>CAJYHD010000262.1 GCA_913773715.1 uncultured Sphingobium sp. | reverse complement strand
ATCGAACCCGGATCGGTCAGCGCCGACAAGGCCGCCGTCACTCCGGGAAGACCGTATTTGGATTTCTCGATCGCCACCATGCGGGACTGGCGGCCCGCACGGCGTTGTGCGACCCACTCCGGATCGGACAATAAGGCCCGGACCTCATGCTCGTCATCGAACAGCGTCACGAAATCTTTACCCAAGGTTTCGTGAAGACTGACGAAGCAGCAGCGCCGGGACGCGATCACATGAACGCCAGCCGACACCGCATCGAGCGCCGCAGCGGACAGGGACGCGCGATACCCGCCGACATAGGGAAAGATTGCGATATCGCACGCGGCGATCGCCGCCATATAGTCCGCGGTCCCATCCAGAGGTCGCACATCGCCCCCGGGTACGGCCTCTACCTGCCCACCGCCGATGGCTTCGAATGTCGCTTGCGGCATAGAGACTGCCAGCTGCTCGAATATCGGATATCCCTTAAAGTCGGTACGAAAACCGATGAAGCAGATCCGCGCAGGTCCGCCGGGATCAGCCATCGGCGAATTGACCATCGTGGTAATCGGGTGCGGTATGACGAAGATGCCCTCAGACCGGATACTTTCGCCGAAGGTCCGCACGACCTCTTCTGCGATGAAGTCGTCGATTACAGCCAGTTCCAGCGTACTGTCGCGACGCCGCAGGCCGAGCCATTTCCTGACATAGTAGCCAAACGAGCCACGGTGCTGACGAGCGGGCTCGAACATCCCCTCGATCTCGCCATGGAGCATCACCACGACCCGGCGTCGCGGGAACAGGCGTTTAAACAGCTCCACCAGGATCAGCGCTGGCGGCAGAAGACAAGTAACGAGCAACACTTCCCGGCGTCGCAAGCGCAGGATGGACCAGCACACCACGAGTGCCTCCAGCAGCGACTTGCGCACCAAGCGCCGTCGTTCCGGATCCATCACCGGAACCTTGCGCTGCCGCCAGCCTGCGATCGTGTGCGGGGGCAGTTCCCGCAGCAGGCTGTGATGTGCGATCAGTGACGCCCGACGGTCAGCCGGCAGCGTTGCCCCCGCTGCGATGATACCGGCCAGCAACGTAATATGCTGGTTGCGGACCTTGCTGGGTTCCAGCATCGACAGGCGCCAGGCGTCATCGCCCTGTATCTTGAATTTCCTTACCATGATCGCGATTGCGGGGGTCGGGTCAGCGCCTGGCCGTCACAATGTCGAGATGGGGCAGCGGGAACACCAGCGCCTGATCGACATAGCGTGACTGCGCCTCGAAGAAGTGGCGGAAATGCCATGGCAGGACGATGGCGTAATCGGGCTTGGTCGCAAGTAGTTCGGCTTCGCTGACGATCGGCAGGTTGGTGCCGGGCGTCACCTTCCCGAACTTGTCGGGATTGACCTCGCCGACCGCCTCGACCTGATTGGCGGTGATACCGCAATATTGCAGCAGCACATTGCCCTTGGTCGATGCTCCCAGTGCAATGACGCGCTTACCATCGGCCTTTGCCTGCGCCAGAAACGCGAGCAATTGTGCACGATGCTTCGTCACACGACCGGCAAAATCGCGGTAGACTTGCAGATCGTCCAGGTTGCGTGCCTTTTCGGCCGCGTCGAGATCGTCGACAGCCTTGCTGCGCGAGAGCGGTCCGCCCTTTCGTTGCGCGACGAATGAGAAGCTGCCCCCATTGACGTCGTTGAGCTCGACGTCGACCACCTCAAGCCCGGTACGCTCGGCCATCCAGAGTATCTGCGCCAGCGCATAATATTCCAGGTGCTCGTGGCACACCGTATCATAGCTGTTGGTATCAAGCATGAGCGGCATATAGCTCTGCTCGCACACCCAGATGCCGTGATCATCAAGCACATCAGCGATCTGCTGCATGAAACCGGTAGGATCCTCCATGTCATAGAACATAGAGAAGGATGTAATGACGCGGGCGCGCTCAGCGCCAAACACTTTACGGAAATTATCTGCCGAAAAGAAATCCGGCACAATTTCAATGCCCGGTTTGTAATATTGGCGAAATTTCGCCGCTGTGGGATCGATGCCGATCAGACGTGCGCCCGGCAGGTCATAGAGGCCGAGCGTAGTGCCATCGTTACTACCGATATCGAGGACGATACTACTGTCTTCAACCAAACCATAAGACTTGATCCGATCGACTTTCGACTTCAGATGTGCGATCATCGAGGCGTTGAGGCCGGAGCGGTATCCATAATTCTCGCCGTACATCTCACCCAGATCATAGCTGTTGGCGAGCTGGAGAAGACCGCATCCCGACGACGCATCGCATTTCAGCAGGATAAGCGGACCGGACGTGATCGGAGTGTCTGCGGACGGCGGAAAGACACCGGTCAGCGCCTGCATGCCTAGGTCAAGAACTTCAGTGAGATGCTCGCTGCCGCAGATACGGCAGGCGGTGATACGGGACGTCATGTAATGCTCCGCTCTAGGCGCGATGGCGCGCGCTCTATCCTCGTTTTGTCAGCAACGCTATGTCGTTGGTGACCATTTCCCGCAAAATACCGCGCAGGTCGGTCCGAGCCTCCCATCCAAGATTACGCTTGATGCGAGAAGGATCACCCAACACACTCAACGTCTCGATCGACCGCTTCAGCCG
>CAJYHD010000261.1 GCA_913773715.1 uncultured Sphingobium sp. | reverse complement strand
TGTATGGAAAAATTTCAATGAGGTGCTGATCAGCGATGGCGGCGCGAAGATCATGCCCGAGGGTGCGCCAAAGCATGACTGGCCACGCCACGCCTATCGTGTGCTCAACGTTATCGACAACCAGGTGAGGTCGCTGCGCAAGCGGGCAGCGATGGCGGGGTTTACGGCAGAGGTCGGCGATCCAGCCAGACGCGAAGGTGGTTATTGGAGCATCGGAACGCCCTTGGCAAAATACGCGAGGCGGTCCGATTTGCCCTGTCCGGAAGGCGCCACCGACAGGTTGGCGGGCGTTCCCACTCGGCTTCAGGCCATGCCATCGACGACGCAGGAAAAGCTGATCAACTGGGGCTATGCCGCTACGGACGCTGCGCTCAGGACATGGGTTGATCACGATCTCACCCAGCCGCGCGGCTTTCCCTTTGCGGCGAGCGGCGTCTGATGCCCGGTCCTCCGCTTCCGCCGCCGTCCGCCCGCAGGCTCAGGGTCTACGCCTTCGATCCGAATGCCGCGCTGGAGCTCGGCTCGGCGCAGTTCAGCGATGCGACCATCGCGCTTGCCTGGCACGATCCAGCCGATGAGGACGTCAAGCCGGGGCCGTGCAATGAGTATCTTGAGGTGATCGATATCGATCCGCCGAGTCAGCAATTCTACGAACCACTCGACCTGAACGCGCCCGAGGTACTCGCGGACGGTGGCCTGCCTCCGTCAGAGGGAGATCCCCGTTTTCACCAGCAGATGGTGTTTGCGGTGGCGATGAAGACGATCAAGCTTTTCGAGCGGGCCCTCGGCCGCAAGGTGCTCTGGGCGCCGGTGTGGGACGATGAAAGGAAGACCTATCACCCTACTCTCAAGCTGCGCATCTATCCCCATGCGCTTCGGGAGGCGAATGCTTATTACAGCAAATCGAAGCGGGCGTTGTTGTTTGGATATTTTAATGCTGCCAATCAGCAGTCGGGCGCGAGCTGGATATTCACCGCGCTGTCGCACGACATCATCGTCCATGAGACGACGCACGCAATCCTGGACGGGTTGCATCCGCGTTATTCGGAGCCGACCAGCATCGACAGCTTGGCGTTCCACGAAGCCTTCGCCGACATCGCCGCACTGTTCTCCCATTTTCAACTGAGGGAGGCGGTCGAAGCGTTTATTGGGCGGGGCGGTGGTCGGCTCGACCAGGTGGGGCTGCTCAGCCAGCTCGCTGGCCAGTTCGCGATGGGAACCACCGGCCACGGCTCGCTGCGCTCTTTCATCGACACACAGCCCGGCCCGGACGCGCTGGCCGCAGCGACCGAGCCGCACGACCGCGGCGCGATTTTGGTCGCAGCGGTGTTTGACGCCTTCCTCAGCATCTACACCGCACGCACGGCGCCGCTGCTGCGGCTGAGCAACGCCACGCCTGGTACAGGCAATTACCTCCACCCTGACCTGGTCGCCCTGCTGGCGAACGAGGCGACCAAGAGCGCCGACCACGTGTTGCGCATGTGCATCCGCGCACTCGATTACCTGCCCCCTGTCGACGTCCGCTTTGGCGAATTCCTGCGCGGGATCATCACAGCCGACACTGACCTGATCCCCGACGATCGGCTCAACTATCGTCTCGCCTTCGTGGAGGCTTTCCGTCGACGCGGCATCGTGCCCGACCACTGCCTGTCGCTGTCGCCGGACAATCTGCTCTGGGAATCGCCGCCGACGGACCATCTGCCGATCGACGATCTGCGCCATGAGTCGCTCGACCTCGTCCCCGAATACCGCCGTCGCGACATCGTTCGCACGGCCGAGGATAATCGGCGCAAGGTCTGGTACTGGATGCTCCAGCCCGAGATGGAGCTGGCGCCCGCGGCGCTCGGCAGCAACGCCGAGCACGCCAGGGAGCGGTTCGCCCACCTGCGTGCGCGGATGCGCAACGAGCTGTCAGAACGGGATACCGAAACCGCCGCCAATGCGAACCAGTTGGTGGAGGCGATCGAAGGTGACCTGCGCTGGCTGGGTGTGTCCGATGCCGATATCGTGGCACTCGCCGAAACTCTGCGCTTGGCACAAAGCCACTTCGACCGCTGGCAGGCGTTCGTCGCCACTCTGGCTAGGGCGGCTCACGTCGGCTTCAGGCCGGAGGTCGACCGCCGCTGGGAGACGGCGCTCGGGATCTATTTTCAGCGGCCGAAGGGCCATCCGCTGCGCACGATCTCGGGCGACCGGTACGGCCTGTCGGTGGAAGTCGCCAGCGTTCGCACGACGCGTCGGGCCGGTCCAGACGGACAGGACATCCGGCAGCTGGTGATTGAGGTCACGCAGCGACGGCAGGGCTATCTAAGTCCCGCTGCGCAGACCACCGCGGATCAGGCGAAGCCCGGTGCCGACGGGCGGCCTGCGCGCGGCGACTTCGTCTTTCGCGGCGGCGCGACCCTTATCATCGACCTACGCGACCAGCAGCTGCGCTACATCATTCGCAAGGGCATCAATGCTGACGATCGGCTGGAGGAGCAGCGCCAGCACCTTACGGGATCCGCCGCGACTGGCATGACCTATACGGGAGGGCGCTCG
>CAJYHD010000260.1 GCA_913773715.1 uncultured Sphingobium sp. | reverse complement strand
CGGTCGGGCAGTTCGAGGGGCAGCTGGGCGTGTTCCGCGGCTGGGAACCGGGGCTGCCCTGTTATCGCTGCTTCGTGGGCGACGATCCCGCCCGCGCCGATGCCAGTTGCGCCGATCAGGGGGTGCTCGGCGCGCTGACCGGCATCCTGGGCAGCATGGCCGCACTGGAGGTGATGCGCGCGATCATCGGCTTTGGCGACGACACGGCGGGCAAGCTGCTGATCGCCGACCTGCTCGGCTTTCGCTTCCGCACGCTGACGCTGCCCAAGGACCCCGGCTGCCGATGCGCGGGCTGACGATCGTCGTCGCTGGCGCAGACCCCGACCGCTTCCGCGCCGCGCTGACCATGGCCTGCGCCGCCGCCGCGCTTGGCCGCAGGGCGCGCGTCTATCTGCACGAAGCCGCGGTCGGATTGCTGGCGGGCAATGCGCCTGCGCCGGGTGGCCTGCCGGACCTGACCGACCTGCGCGCCATCGCGGCGGAGAGCGGCGTCGACCTGATCGCCTGCCAGACCGGCCTCGCGCTTGCCGGACTATCCGCGGACACGCAAAGGGTCGCGGCAGGCGGTCTAATCGACCTGCTCGCAACCCTTGAGGACGACCGGCTGGTCACCCTTTAGCGGCGGAGGCGACAGGCCCCCGCCCCGTGGCTTAGTTGGCCAGTGCTTCCTCGGCAAAGGCACGCACCGCCGGGCCGATATCCGCCCGTGCCAGCGCCAGCGCGATATTCGCCTGCACCCAACCCGCCTTGTCGCCGCAGTCGTAGCGCTTGCCGTCGAAGGTGAAGCCATGGAACGGCTGGTTCCCGATCAGCTTGGCCATCGCGTCGGTCAGCTGGATTTCGCCGCCCGCACCCGGCTCCTGCGAATCGAGGATCTGCATGACTTCGGGCTGCAAAATGTAGCGGCCCGGAATCATCAGGTTCGACGGTGCCTTGCCCTTGGGCTTTTCGACCAGCGCGGTGACCTCGGTCAGGCGGCCATCGGTCTTGCCCGGCGAAATGATGCCGTATTTGTCGGTTTCGCTGTCGGGCACTTCCAGCGCGCCGATGACGTTCCCGCCGACCTGATTGTAGGCGTCGACCATCTGCTTGAGGAAACCGCCTACCATCAGTTCGTCGGGCAGCAGCACCGCGAACGGCTCGTCGCCGACGATCTCGCGCGCGCACCACACCGCATGGCCGAGGCCCAGCGGCTCCTGCTGGCGGACATAGACCGGGCTGCCCGGCTTCTGGCGGATACCCTCGATCAGCGCCATCGACTTGCCGCGCGCCTTCATCGTCGCTTCCAGTTCGTAGGAAACGTCGAAATGATCCTCCAGCGCGCCCTTGCCGCGGCCGGTGACGAAGATGATCTGCTCGATGCCAGCTTCCAGCGCTTCCTCGACAGCGTACTGGATCAGCGGCTTGTCGACGACGGTCAGCATTTCCTTCGGCATCGACTTGGTCGCCGGGAGGAACCGCGTGCCGAGACCGGCAACCGGAAAGACTGCCTTGCGAACCTTTTTGATCGTCATCATTTCCATCCCAAATTGCTGCACCGCAATAGAACGCAATTGAACGCTTGGCAAACCTACCCGTTGCGACGGATCGGCCGGTTCATTGATCGTGCAGCCCCTTTGGCATAGAGGCGTTCGAATATCATGGTCTTTTCAAAGCTATTCCGCCGAGCCGCCGCACCTGCCCCCCGTATCGCCGATGATCGCATCGTCTATGCGATCGGTGACATTCACGGGCGGCTCGACTGCCTGGAAGACATGCTGGCGCAGATCGATGCCGATCCCGGTCGTGGCGGCCGGCGCGTAACCTTGGTGTTTCTCGGCGACCTGATCGATCGCGGCCCGGATTCGCGCGGGGTGGTCGAACGGGTCATGGCGCTGTGTGCGGCAAGCGCGGACGTGCATTGCCTGTGCGGCAACCATGAGGAGCTGTTGCTGGAAGCAGCGGAGGGCGCGCGACAGGCGCTGGGCATCTTCAACCGCGCCGGTGGACGCGAGACGTTGCTAAGCTATGGCGTCGATGAAGACGTTTATGAACGCGAAGACCTGAAGGGTGTGCAGCGTCTGATCCTCGACCATGTCCCTGCCGCGCACCTCGATTTCCTGCGCGCGCTGCCCGACAGCATCGTGATCGACGACTATGTCATGGTCCATGCCGGTCTTCGGCCGGGCGTTCCGCTGGACGAGCAGAAGTCCTCGGACTTGCGATGGATCAGGGCACCGTTCCTCGACCATGGGGGGCGCTTCGAACGTTTCGTCATCCATGGCCACACGGTCACGATGGAGCCCGACGTTCGTGGCAACCGGATTGGAATCGACACCGGCGCCTATCGCACCGGACGGCTGACTGCACTGGCACTAGAGGGCGATTCGCGTCGGTTCCTGACCACCGACTGTCCTGAGGGAAATGGCGCCATCGTCGATTGATGCGACATGATGGCACATAGAGCATCGACCCTGTGATCATGGCGTAGACCGGGCAGGGGCAATTCCTAGCCGATAGGGAGCGGCATCCAAAAACCGCTGATTGAACCAAGACAACCGGTCTTGTCCCGTCGGCGCGCGCCGCAATGGCGATGGCGTCGGAGTTACCGCGAACGCGACCATCTCGGATCGTCTGCCGCAGCTCCAACGAAAAAGGGCGCCCTGTAAGGGACGCCCTTTCCGCAGATCGTAGCGGGGTTTCCCCCGCGAACAATCAGTTGCTGTCCGAATCGCTGTCCGAGTCGGCGACGACGACGATGCCGGCGACGACGGCAGCAGCAGCCAGCAGAGCGACGATGATGCCGCCGCCAGCAAGCTTTTCACCCTTGGCAGCCGGAGCCGACGCGCGGGCAACCGACAGCTTCGAAGCGTTGGCGGCGTTGGCGATCGTCGGAGCAACGGTCATCGACACGGCCGAGGCCGCGATCAGCATCTTCTTGGCAAAACCCATTTTTACACTCCCTTGCAAAACTCTACGTCAGGAGGCCTTTTGCATAGCAGCAGATCACCTGCAAGAACTATCGTCCCGTTCGCGACCAGCCGTTCAACCGTGAGGCCCAATAGTGGTCGCGCGGATCACTGCCTCGGAACAGGTTAAATTCAACTTAGTTCCGCTCTTCGAAATACTCTGATTCGCGGAGGTCGATGCATCAACCCGCTTACGCCCTATCGCAGCGGCTGGTCGCGCGTCGCGAGAACTGGTGGGCGGTACGGCTTGGATGCGCTCGGAGGCAGCTCTGCCAGTTCCGCCGCAATCAGCCGCGCGCGATCGGAAGCGGAGGAGTGGGTTCTACTATGGAAAATCCCACCATCGATTCGTGCGCCCGGCCCCTGCCAGAATCGTACCGCCTCCTGCGGATCCCAGCCGGCGTTGCGTAGCAGATGCACTCCCAGCCGATCGGCATCATCTTCGGTCATGCGATGAATGCGACCGTTCCGTCCCAGTTCGCGTAGCAGGCCGCGGCTGACCTTGGCCGCATCGAGCCGGGCATGGTGCCGCAGGATGTTGTGCGACAATTCATGCGCCACGACGACCGCCAGTTGCGGATCGGGCAGACGATCGAGGAACGCGCTGGAAATCTGGACAAGGCGGCCGTCCGCGACGGCATCCATGCCCGGCTCGATGCGGCCAAGGTCAGCCGCGG
>CAJYHD010000259.1 GCA_913773715.1 uncultured Sphingobium sp. | reverse complement strand
CCATGCACGTCCCACCGCCGGTCGCAATGCCAACCTGCATTGGTCATGTGCTTGGTTATATTGAGGTATTGACGGCATCGCTCGCCTGCTTCAACCAATAGGAATAATTAAATCATCAGAAACAAATAGATACACGGGAGCAGTCGATGTCCGTCCTTCGTCACAGCGTATCGGTTACCGCCCTGGCCGGGGCCATGATGCTGGCCGCGCCGGCGTTCGCGCAACAAGCCGCCCCGGGCGACACTGACGCCGCCGCGCAGCGCGCCACCGCGATCGCGGGTGAGCCCGATACCACGCCCGCCAGCACCGGGGACGTGGTCGTCACCGGATCGCGCATCCAGCGTCCGAACGTCGCCAGCGCTGCGCCGATCACCTCGGTCACCGCGCAGGACATCCGCGCACAGGCGCCGCTGAACGTCGAGGAAGTGCTCAACCGCCTTCCGCAGATCGCGCCCGACAGCCAGCAGAATTATCAGGATTCGGACGGTCGCCAGCGGATCAAGCTGCGCAGCCTCGGCTTCGAGCGGACGCTGGTGCTGATCGACGGCAAGCGGATCGGCACGCAGAACGGCCAGGACACCGGCATCATCCCGCCGTCGCTGCTGGAGCGGGTCGACGTGCTGACCGGTGGTGCGTCGTCGGTGTACGGGTCGGACGCGGTCGCGGGCGTCGTCAACTTCATCCTGCGCCCCAGTTTCGATGGGATTCGGGTCGACGGGAATTACAGTTTCTACAATCATGACAACAAGAACACCGTCGCGTCCGACGTGGCGGGGCGCGCCGGGATCGGGTCGCCGCGCGGGCTGACCAACGACGGCGGGCGCAGCGACATCACGCTGACCGCCGGCAAGAAGCTGTTCGACGACAAGCTGAGCCTGATGGGCTTCGTCAATTATCGCCAGGCCAATTTCGTGCCGTACAATGCGCGCTCGACCTCGGCATGCGAGGTGCAGCAACTGGTCAAGGACGGCCCGCTGTCGTGCGTCACCACCTCCTACGCACCCGGCGGCTACGTCCGTCCGGGCAACGTCTCGGCCCCCGCGTCACAGCCGGAATTCATCAACAACCCGGACGGCTCGCGCACGTTCGTGCCGTACGGGCAGGGCACCAGCAACGCCTTCGACCGGCGCGGCTACCCGCTCCAGCGCGACATGGAGCGCGTCAACGCGGGCGGCTTCGCGACGCTGACGCTCGCGCCGGAGCTGGAACTGTACGGCTCGGCGATCTGGTTCGAGGATCGCTCCTACAATCGCTATCCGACGCGCGTGCTGAGCAGCAGCACCTATGGCAATCAGCCGTTCCTCGTGAACTGCAACAACCCGTTCCTGTCGGGCGGGCAGGCGAACGCGCTGTGCGGCGCGGCAGCGGGGACGGGCGCGCTCGTGCCGCTCGACGTCCGCTATCGCTTCGACAGTCTGCCCTACACGCTCGACCAATATATCAACCGCGGGCTGCGCGCGACGGCGGGGGTGCGCGGCAAGGTTGGCACGGCGTGGACCTATGACGTCGGCGGCGTCTATGCGCGCAATCAGCAGAACGTGAACTACGGCGACATTCCGGACTTCGATCGCGTCAACAATGCCCTGAACGTCGTCAACGTCAACGGCGTGCCGACCTGCGCCTCGGGCGCGGCCGGGTGTATCCCGTTCGACGCGTTCAGCGCGGGCAACGACGGCAGCGTCATGAACTATCTGCTGGCGGGCAATACGGCGCAGACGCGCGGCGTCGGCACGCTGTGGGACGTGACCGCCAACAAGACCGGCGACCTCGGCGAATATGGCATCACCTCGCCGTTTGCCAATGACGGCATCGCTATCGCGCTGGGCGCGGAATATCGCAGGGACAGCTACGATGCGACCGCCAATGCGCGCTTCCGCGAACTGAACGGGGGCGAGGATTTCGCCGCGTCGCAGGACGTGTGGGAATCGAATATCGAGGTGCAGGCCCCGCTGGTGCAGGAAAAGCCGTTCGCGCACCTGCTTCAGGTCAATGGCGGCTTCCGCGTGTCGAAATACAGCACCAACCCCGACACGTTCACGACGTGGAAGGCGGAAGGGCTATGGGCGCCGGTCCGCGACCTGACGTTGCGCGCGTCGTTCAACAAGGCGCAGCGCGCGCCGACCGTCATCGAGATCCGTCAGGCCCGCAACATCAGCTTCGGGCAGCAGGGCGGGCAGCGCGGGGACTTCTGCGCGCCGACCCGTAATGCCGATGGCACATTTAACCCGCCCGCCGCCTCGATCGAGGTCTGTCGCGCCACGGGGCTGAGCGATGCGCTGTACGGCAGCCCGTCGCTGATCTGCCCGGACAACAGCTGCACGATCCGCTCGGGCGGGTTCACCGCCGATCCGGAGACCGCCTACACCCAGACCTATGGTTTCGTCGCGCGGCCCAGCTTCGTGCCCGGCCTGACCTTCTCGGTCGATTACTACCGGATCAAGATCGACAATTCGCTCGGCTATAACGACGATAATTACTATCTCGACGGGTGCCTGCGCTCGGGCGGCGATCCGTTCTTCTGCTCCGGGATCGTCCGCGACGCCAATGGCACGCTGTTCGCCTCGGCGGCGACCAATCCCACCAGCGGCTTCATCCGCGCGGGCACGACCAATTACTATCGCTCGCTGGCGCGCGGCTGGGACTTCCAGGCGCAGTACACGCTGGATGCGGGCAATATCGGGCGGTTCGACTGGGGCTTCACCGGCTCGCTCACCACGCTGGCGGGCGGGCAGGATTCGCCGATCCAGCCGGAGCGCAACTGCGCGGGCTATTACGGCAACGGCTGCGGCCAGTTGATCCCGAAATGGTCGCACGGGCTGCGCACGACGTGGAGCAGCCCGGACAAGGTCTTCAACGCCTCGCTCAACTGGCGGCATGTCGGTCCGCTGACCAACGCCAACAATTCGGGCGATGCGGCGATCGGCGGCACGCCGGACCGGGCGCAGACGACCTATTACCGGATCGACGCACAGGATTATCTCGACCTCGCGCTGACCTTCAACGTCAACCGGCAGTTCGCGCTGCGGCTGATCGCGAACAACATCCTCGACCGGGTCGCGCCGTTCGTGCCGAATTCCTACAATATCAGTCTGGCGCGCAACAACACGATCCCGCAGCGGTACGACTCGCTGGGTCGCCAGATCGCGGTGGGGGCGACGGTGACGTTTTAAGGGTAGCCCTTCACCCAAATGTAATTGTCACCCCGGCGCAGGCCGGGGTCCAGCTGGGAAAGCCCTCGTAAA
>CAJYHD010000258.1 GCA_913773715.1 uncultured Sphingobium sp. | reverse complement strand
CGGCAATCATCGATAGGGCGCATCCAGTTCGAGCCGCTTGGCGATCTCGGCTTCCCAGCGGTCGCCGTTCGCCAGCAGGCGGTCCTTGTCGTACATGAGCTCCTCGCGGGTTTCGGTCGCGAACTCGAAGTTCGGGCCCTCGACAATCGCATCGACCGGGCAGGCTTCCTGGCAGAAGCCGCAATAGATGCACTTGGTCATGTCGATGTCGTAGCGCGTGGTGCGACGGCTGCCGTCCTCGCGCGGCTGGGCCTCGATCGTGATCGCCTGCGCCGGGCACACGGCCTCGCACAGCTTGCACGCGATGCAGCGTTCCTCGCCATTGGGATAGCGGCGCAGCGCATGTTCGCCGCGGAAGCGAGGCGAGATCGGGTTCTTTTCGTAAGGATAGTTGATCGTCGCCTTGGGCTTGAAGAAATACTTCAAGGTCAGCCAGTGCGCCGTCACGAACTCCCAAAGAGTGAAGGATTTGACGTAGTAGCCGAGGCTCATTGTGCGCCTCCATAGCGCGTCAGCATGAGGAAGCCCGAAACCAGGAAGACGAAGAAGAGCGAAGTCGGCAGGAAGATTTTCCAGCCAAGACGCATCAACTGGTCATAGCGGTAGCGGGGCACCGTCGCCTTCACCCAGGAGAAGACGAAGAAGAAGAACAGGATCTTGGCGAAGAGCCATAGGATACCAGGCACGAAATAGAGCGGTGCCCAGTCGAACGGCGGCAGATATCCGCCCCAGAACAGGATGGCGTTCAAGGCGCACATCAGGATGACGTTGGCATATTCGCCAAGCCAGTAGAGCGCGAAAGCCATCGACGAATATTCGGTCTGATAGCCCGCGACCAGCTCGCTTTCCGCTTCGGTCAAGTCGAAGGGTGCGCGCGCCGTTTCCGCCATGGCGCTGATCAGGAACATGATCGCCATCGGGAAGAGCAGCGGGTTGAAGCCGTTGCCGTTGAGGAAGCCGTAATAGCCCTTCTGGCTCTCGACGATCTGCGTCAGGTTGAAGCTGCCTGCCCAGAGGACGACGCAGATCAGAATGAAGCCGATGGAGACTTCATAGCTGATCATCTGCGCGCTGGCGCGGATCGCCGAATAGAAGGGATATTTGGAGTTGGATGCCCAGCCCGCCAGCACGACGCCATAAACGCCGAGTGACGAGATCGCGAGAATGTAGAGCAGGCCGACATTGATGTTGGCGAGGACCACACCGACCTGGAACGGCACCACCGCCCATGCCATCAGCGCGACCGTGAAGGTGATGATCGGCGCGATCAGAAACAGCGCACGGTTGGCGGCCGACGGAATGATCGTTTCCTGAAGGAAGACCTTGAGACCATCGGCGAAGGATTGCAGCAGCCCGAACGGACCGACCACGTTGGGACCACGGCGCAGCGCCATTGCTGCCCAGATCTTACGGTCGGCATAGATGATCATCGCTACGGCCAGCATGACCGGCAGCGCGATCAGAAGGATGCCGATGATGGTCGAGATCAGCCACGCGCCCTCGAACGGCAGGCCGAGACCTTGGAAGAAAGCGGTCACTCTGCGGCCTCCGCGAAGCTAGTCCCATGGATCAGTTCAGCCGAGCATTGCTGCATGGTCGGGCTGGCGCGGCAGATCGCGTTGGTGAGGTAGAAGTCCTTGATCGGCGAGCCAAGCTCACCGCTCGCACCTGTAGCGAGCGAGGGGACGGACCAGCCATAATCAGCAAGTCCCTCGATGCCGAGCGCGGGAACGGCCTTCGCCATTTCGACGCGCAGAACCTCGAGGCTGTCGAACGGCAGGGTTGTGCCCAGCACTTCGGAAAGCGCGCGCAGGATCGACCAGTCCTCGCGGGCGTCACCCGGCGCGAACACGGCCTTTTCGCCGCGCTGCACCCGACCTTCGAGATTGACGTAGGTACCGGGCTTTTCGGCATAGCTTGCACCCGGAAGGATCACGTCCGCCGCATGCGCGCCCTTGTCGCCATGATGGCCGACATAGACCTTGAAGCTGTTGGGGAAGGCCGCATAATCGACCTCGTCCGCACCGAGCGAGAAGAGCAGCTTGGGCGCGGCGTCTGCCACCGCCTTGATGCCGCCCTGCGTCGCATAACCAAGCATCAGTCCACCCATGCGAGCAGCGGCGAAATGCAGAACGTTGTAGCCGTTCCAGCCATCCTTGATCAGGCCAAGCGTCTCCACCAGCGCCAGCGTGTCGCCGTGCGCGCCGTCCTTCGCCAGCACACCACCGCCGACGATCATCGCGGGGCGGGCTGCGCCACCGAAGGCGTCCAGCACGGCTTGCGGCAGCTTCGCCAGCAGCGATGCGTCGTTGCCCAGCCACTCGACCTTGTAAGTGAGGTCGTATTCGGGACCGATCGCAAAGACCTTCGCGCCCTTTTTGATCGCCTTGCGGATGCGCGTGTTCACCAGCGGCGCTTCCCAGCGCAGGTTGGTGCCGACGAGCAGGATTACATCCGCCGTCTCGATGCCGTTCAGCGTCGTATTGAAGTTGACCGCCGACAGGCTTGATACGTCATAGGAGAGGCCGGTCTGGCGTCCTTCCAGCATCGTACCACCAAGTCTTTCGACCAGCAGCTTGCCTGCGAACATTGTCTCGCAATCGAGCAGGTCGCCCGCAATCGCCGCGACGCTGCCGCCATGCTGGACGGCCGCGATGGCGGCGAAGGCTTCGTTCCAAGTCGCGGGAACAAGCTTGCCGTCCTTGCGCACGAAGGGCTTGTCGAGACGCTTGCGGACGAGGCCGTCGACATTGTGCCGGGTCTTGTCCGATGCCCATTCCTCGTTCACGTCATCGTTGATGCGCGGCACGGCGCGCAGCACCTGACGGCCGCGGCTGTCGAGGCGAATGTTGGTGCCGACCGCGTCCATTACGTCGATGGCGTGGGTTTTCTTGAGTTCCCAAGGCCGCGCTTCGAAGGCGTACGGCTTCGACGTCAGCGCGCCGACGGGGCAAAGATCGACCACATTGCCCGACAGCTCGCTCTTGGCGGCATGTTCGAGATAGGTGGTGATCTGCATATTTTCGCCGCGATAGATCGCACCGATTTCCGGCACACCCGCGACTTCCTCGGCAAAGCGCACGCAGCGGGTGCACTGGATGCAACGGGTCATCACCGTCTTGACGATGGGACCCATATATTTCTCGGTAACGGCGCGCTTGTTTTCGTCATAGCGGCTGCCGCCCCGGCCATAGGCCACGGACTGATCCTGAAGATCGCACTCGCCGCCCTGATCGCAGATCGGGCAATCGAGCGGATGGTTGATGAGCAGGAACTCCATCACGCCTTCGCGCGCCTTCTTGACCATTTCGGTCTGGGTGAAGATTTCCTGATTGTCGGCGGCGGGCAGCGCGCAGCTTGCCTGCGGCTTGGGCGGTCCAGGCTTTACCTCGACCAGGCACATGCGGCAATTGCCCGCGATCGACAGACGCTCATGATAGCAGAAGCGCGGGATTTCCTTGCCCGCCATCTCGCACGCCTGGAGGACTGTCGCGCCCGCCGGGACTTCGAGTTCTACGCCGTCAACTTTGACCTTCGGCATGATTACTCCGCTGCCTCCATGACGGGGGCGCTACCCTTGTTTTCGTTGATCCGGCGCTCGATTTCCGGACGGAAATGCTTGATGAGGCCCTGGATCGGCCAGGCCGCCGCGTCACCGAGCGCGCAGATGGTGTGGCCTTCGACCTGCTTGGTGACCTGCTGAAGCATGTCGATCTCGCCGATGTCGGCGTCGCCCGAACGCAGCCGCTCCATCACGCGCCACATCCAGCCCGTGCCTTCGCGGCACGGCGTACACTGTCCGCAGCTTTCATGCTTGTAGAAGTAGCTCAAGCGACTGATGGCGCGGACGATGTCGGTGGACTTATCCATGACGATGACGGCGGCGGTGCCAAGACCAGATCCCACGGCCTTGAGGCCGTCGAAGTCCATCGGTGCCTCCATGATCTCGCGAGCAGGGACTAGCGGAACCGACGAACCGCCGGGGATGACGGCGAGCAGATTGTCCCAACCGCCGCGGATACCGCCGCAATGACGATCGATCAGTTCGCGGAAGCTGATGCCCATGCTTTCTTCCACGACGCATGGCCTGTTCACATGGCCGCTGATCTGGAAGAGCTTGGTGCCCTTGTTGTTCTCACGACCAAAGCTGGCGAACCATTCGGGCGAGCGTCGCAGAATGGTCGGCGCGACGGCGATGGATTCGACATTGTTGACCGTCGTTGGGCAGCCATAAAGGCCCGCACCCGCAGGGAAAGGCGGCTTGAGACGCGGTTGACCCTTTTTGCCTTCAAGGCTTTCTATCTGCGCGGTTTCCTCACCGCAGATGTAGGCGCCAGCACCGCGATGGACGAAAACATCGAAGTCGTAGCCCGACCCGCAAGCATTTTTGCCGAGGAAACCTTTTCCATAGGCTTGCTCGACGGCAGCGAAGAGAACCTTCGCTTCGTAGATGAACTCGCCGCGAATATAGATATACGCCGCGCGGGCGCGCATCGCGAAGCCTGCGACGAGCGCGCCTTCGATCAGTTTGTGCGGATCGTGGCGGATGATCTCGCGATCCTTGCAGGAGCCCGGTTCGGATTCGTCGGCGTTAATGACGAGGAAGCTCGGGCGACCGTCCTTGCTTTCCTTGGGCATGAAGCTCCACTTCATGCCTGTCGGGAAGCCGGCACCACCACGCCCGCGCAGGCCCGACGCCTTGATGCGATCGATGATCGTATCCTGGCCGATTTCCAGCAGCGCCTTGGTGTTGTCCCAGTCGCCGCGCTTCATCGCTGCGTCGATGCCCCAATCCTGGAAGCCATAGACGTTGGTGAAGATGCGATCCTTGTCGCTGAGAGGCGCAATCACGTCGCTCATGCCGCCGCTCCCTCATTCCATTCGTTGCGGTAGTCGTGGTTCTCGCCGACCATGGCGGTGAGGCTGGTCGGACCGCCTTCGGGGCAACTGGTCTGGCGATCGATCTGCGGACCGATCTTGGGCTGCTTGCCGGCGGCCAGATCGTCCAGGATCGCACCCATGCTGTCGTAGGTCAGGTCTTCATAATTGTCGTCGTTGATCTGGACCATCGGCGCATTGGCGCACGCTCCGAGACACTCGACTTCAGTCAGGGTGAAAAGACCATCCGGCGTCGTCGAACCCTTGACCAGACCCTTGTTCTTGCAGGCGGCGAGCACATCGTCCGACCCGCGCAACATGCAGGGCGTCGTGCCGCAGACCTGCACATGATAGCGGCCCACCGGAGCGAGATTGTACATGGTGTAGAAGGTCGCGACTTCATAGACGCGCATGTAGGGCATATCGAGTTGACGGCCGATATATTCCATGACCGGCACGGGCAACCAGCCCTGCGTCTGTGTTTCGGCACCGACCTGCCGCTGGGCAAGGTCGAGCAACGGCATCACGGCGGACTGCTGGCGACCAGCGGGGTAACGGGCGACGACCTTCTTCGCCTGCTCGGCATTTTCGGCGGTCCACTCGAACGCGCCCCAGCGCGCACGGGTCTCGGCCTCGTCCGGGATATGAACTGCGTCAGCCATTAGCGGTCACATTCTCCAAACACGATGTCCATGGCGCCGAGGACAGCGGTCGTATCGGCCAGCATGTGGCCCTTCATCATGAAGTCCATCGCCTGAAGGTGCGAGAAGGCGGTCGGGCGGATCTTGCAGCGATAGGGTTTGTTGGTGCCGTCACTCACCAGATAGACGCCAAATTCGCCCTTGGGGCTTTCCGTCGCCACATAGACTTCGCCGGCGGGCACATGAAAGCCCTCGGTATAAAGCTTGAAGTGGTGAATGAGCGCTTCCATCGAGCGCTTCATCTCCCCGCGCTTGGGCGGTACCACCTTGCGGTCGAAGCTGGCGATCGGCCCTTCAGGCATTTCATTGAGGCATTGCTTCATGATCCGCGCGGACTGACGCACTTCCTCGACGCGGACCATGAAGCGGTCATAGCAGTCATAATTGGTGCCGACTGGAACGTCGAACTCCATGCGGTCATAGACGTCGTAAGGCTGCGCCTTTCGAATGTCCCAGGGAATTCCGGAACCGCGGATCATCGGGCCGGAGAAGCCCCACTTGAGTGCGTCTTCCTTGGACACGACGGCGATGTCGACGTTGCGTTGCTTAAAGATGCGATTGTCGACCACCAGGCTCATCGCGTCTTCGAACAGACGCGGCAGGCGCGTGTCGAGCCAATCGGCGATGTCGGTCAGCAGCTTGAGCGGCACATCCTGATGCACGCCGCCGGGACGGAAATAGGCCGAATGCATGCGGGCACCCGAGGCCCGCTCGAAGAAGTTGAGGCAATCCTCGCGGATCTCGAACAGCCACAGGTTGGGCGTCATCGCACCCACGTCCATGACATGCGAGCCGAGGTTCAGCATGTGATTGCAGATGCGGGTCAGTTCCGCGAAGAACACGCGCAGATATTGCGCGCGCAGCGGGACTTCGAGATTCAGCAGCTTTTCGACCGCCAGCACATAGCTATGCTCCATGCCGAGCGGCGAGCAATAGTCGAGCCGGTCGAAATAGGGCAGCGCCTGAAGATAGGTCTTGTATTCGATCAGCTTTTCGGTGCCGCGATGCAACAGGCCGACATGCGGGTCGCAGCGCTCGACGATTTCACCGTCCAGCACCCGGCGGCGCACGGCGTTCTGCGCCTCGTCATGGAGCTGGACGGTGAAATCGTCGAGCGCTGCGACCCGCATGTTGGCCTGTTGCATCGCGGCACCGAAAAGCTGATCGAATACAAGACCTATCTTCAGGCGCTGCCCTATTTCGACCGGCTCGACTATTGC
>CAJYHD010000257.1 GCA_913773715.1 uncultured Sphingobium sp. | reverse complement strand
GGTATCGGTCCTCCAGCGCCAGCGGATCAGCTTCAATGGCGTCTGGCAGCCAGGTTACGGGAGCTTCCGTTCGGATCTGCCGCCTGCGTGATCTTGGATCGAGCCGACGCGCATGAATTTCGGCCAGCTGCAGCTCTGACAGGTCGAGACGCCGGATCCGGGCCATGCAATAGAGGCTCACGCGGGCCACCCCTTTTTGAAGGTTCGGGAAAAAGTATAACCCGCTATTCTTTTTCCTGTCTTCCCCCCATCGGGTGAATTCAGGAAAAAGGCGGGCCGGCAATAGCCGGGTGTTCGCGCCGATGGCGCGAGCGTGCCCGCCGATCGACGACCCTGCGGTCGCGAACGGCGGATACGCGAAGAAGCGGGCGCCGGGGCGCGCCCTTGAGGGGGGCGGTGATCGCGCAGCGGTGAAGCTGCCGACCGCAAGGAAAAGGGTGGGCAGCCTGATCCGCCAACCGGCGGTGATCCTCAGGCTGAAAGACAATCACATATGACACTCGCACCTCCGGCCGGCCCGCTGGCCGATCCGTCACGGCGCATCCTCTCGCTTCCGCTGGCCGCGATGGCCGTCGGAGCGGCGGGCGCGCAGCCATTCTCCAGCGGGATGCCGGCCGGCTCCATGCTCCTGCCAGAGCAGGGCCTTGTCATCGGGGCGACGCCCTGCTCGGCGATGTTTCACAACGTCATCGCCCGGCTGGTCGCCGAAACCAGCTTCGACGTCGCGCTTTTCCGGACCGGCTTCTTCCCCGAGGCGGTCGATCCGGTCGTTGTCGATCTCGGGCTCACCGGGCCCGACCCAATCATGCTCACGGGGCTATCGCTGTTCCGTCACCGCGATGCGAGTCTCTGGCTCGTGCCGCCCTCGCCGCTGTCGGTGTTCGTCGAGTTCGACCCGACTGGTCTTCGCATGGGCAGCACGTCCCCCTTCGTCACCGCCGACGAGCGCATCGACGGGCTCTGCCGCGCAGCGGCCGAGGTCGTTCGGGTCTGCAATCGCAGCCGGCGGGGGCGCTGACATGGCCACTCGCAAGCCCCGCCGGGCCGTCATCGCGCCTTCGGTGACATCGAAGACGACAGCCACCGCCGACCCCGCTGATCCGAACAGCTGGCTCTTCCTCAACCCGGCAGGCCCATCCTCCACCGGCACGACGTTCGGCGTCCTCCGCAAGAGCTATGGCGGCCGCACCAATACGGCGTCGGAATTCGGGTGGCGCAAAGCCCATGTCGGTCGTGCCTTCATGGACAAGGACAGGTCGACCTGGTCACCCAACGTCGAGCGTGTCGAGGTCATCCTGCCATCGGGTGCAGATGACGGCCTTGCCGATCCATTGGCGCTGCTCGCCGCGATGGATGCCGTCGCTATCGAACGCGAGAAGGCACTGCTGGTGTCGATCACGGTGCCGCTGGGCGACGTCGATCGCATCCACGTCGGCTGGGAGCGCGCTCGCGCGTTTGCCCGGCGTTTCGCCGATGAACGACGTCTTGCGTCCATTCTGGTGCTGCACGCGCCTGGGCTGATCGGCGAGCCCTTCCCACTTCATGCGCACGTTTTGCTGATCCCTAGGGTTCTGACGGGCTTGGGACTACGGCATGGGTGCTATGACCAGGAACTTGTCCACGATGGCGGACAGGCGATCGTCGAGGCGATGTGGGCCGCGCAGCTCAGCGAGTAGCCGTAATGGTCGATCCGCACAGGGCGACGATCTTAGTCGCCCTGTGCGGGCTCATCGAGCCCAACCGCCGTGTCCCGCCGAAGAACGTCGACGGGAGCCGGCTCCACAGAGCACGCGTGGTGGGCGCTGACGCCCAAGAATGAGGGTCAGGAGGAGTTAAGCGACCCCGGAGGTAGAGATGAAAATAGGAGAACAATCATGTCTGACGACTTCCAAGCGCTCGTAATGAAGCACGTCACAGCGGTCACCCGCCTGCTCCTCGGGGACAAGGGCATTCAGCCTAGCGTGGCCATCTTGGGGATCGAACCCCTCGACGACACGGGGCGGCGCGGCCTCGCCCACATGGCAGCTGCTTCACAGACCGATATCGTGGCCCTCGAGTTTGGTCCGCTCGCGAACGGCAGAGTGGAGATCGTGGGCGTCAACGTCGTCGTCGAACGCGACGGAAGGACCTTTTTTCAGTCGGACTGTCGCCTTTGGAAGAACGATAACGGTCGGCGCGGAATAATTTTGCCGAAACTTGGCTCGCGCGGACACTTCCGACTGACACCGCAGAAAATCCTGCACATTGACGGTGAACCCGTGGCGAACTCCGAGGTCGGTGTCGAGCGGGCATCAAACTGGCTACGTGCTCGGGTACGAACATCTGATCCCGCGCCGCTCGGGGGCGCAATGTTCCCAGCTGCTAAGATAGTCGCCTCGCGAGGATCGCATACGTGAACTTGCCGACGCCGAAACCTGAATCGGCGGCTAAACCTCTGTCAGCTTTAAGGAACCGTCAAAGCAAAATCCGTCCCGTCGTTTAGCTTAGTAGATTCAAATGGACCGCCTCTCAGCATACAAAACGTGGATCACTAGTATACCCGCTGATTTACTGCCAAGCTGAGGTGCTCCTATCCCTATCGTAAGACGTGGGAGGCGAGGGGAGTTTCATCCTTCAGCCCGGCTTTCGCTTCC
>CAJYHD010000256.1 GCA_913773715.1 uncultured Sphingobium sp. | reverse complement strand
ATTACCGTCACGGAGGCCAAGGGCTTCGGCCGGCAGAAAGGGCACACCGAGCTGTATCGCGGCGCCGAATATGTCGTCGACTTTCTGCCCAAGGTGAAGCTGGAGGTGGTCGTGGACGACAGCCTGGCCGATCGCGTCGTCGAAGCGATCAGCGCCGCCGCCCAGACCGGCCGGATCGGCGACGGCAAGATCTTCATCTCCCATATCGAGGGCGCCGTCCGCATCCGCACCGGCGAGCGCGACAGCGACGCCATCTGACCGTTCGTATTCGCCGCCGGTTTGCAGGGAACCAGCGGGCAGCAACTCCAACGACCCCTTCGGGGGGGTTTTTACAGAGAAGGGCAACTGCACATGGCCAACACGCCAAAAGACATCCTGAAGATGATCGAGGAAAAGGAGATCGAGTGGGTCGATGTCCGGTTCACCGATACCCGGGGTGCATGGCATCATCTCACGATGTGCGCGAACGTCATCGGTGAGGACGAACTGACCGATGGCCTGATGTTCGACGGCTCGTCGATCGAAGGCTGGAAGGCGATCAACGAATCCGACATGATCCTGAAGCCCGATCTCGACGCCGTCTATGTCGATCCGTTCAGCGCGACGCCGATGCTGATCCTGTTCTGCGACATCGTCGAACCCGACACGGGCGAACTTTATGGCCGCGATCCCCGCTCGACCGCGAAGCGCGCTGAAGCCTTCGTCAAGTCGGCCGGTTTCGGCGACACCGTCTATGTCGGCCCGGAAGCCGAATTCTTCATGTTCGATGACGTCCGGTTCGAAAACGACTATTCGCAGAGCTACTACAAGATCGATGACATCGAACTGCCGACCAACACCGGCAAGGAATATGAAGGCGGCAACCTCGGCCATCGTCCGCGCGCCAAGGGCGGTTACTTCCCCGTCGCGCCGGTCGATCCCGCCACCGACATCCGCGCCGAGATGGTCACGACCATGCTTGAAATGGGCCTGCCCTGCGACAAGCATCATCATGAAGTCGCCGCCGCACAGCATGAACTTGGCCTGACATTCGGCACGCTGGTCCAGACCGCCGATCGCATGCAGATCTACAAATATGTCGTGCAAATGGTCGCGCAAGCCTATGGCAAGACCGCGACCTTCATGCCCAAGCCGATTGCGCAGGACAATGGCAGCGGCATGCACACCCACATGTCGATCTGGGAAGGCGGCAAGCCGCTCTTCGCGGGCGACGGCTATGCGGGCCTCAGCGACACCTGCCTCTATTTCATCGGCGGCGTCATCAAGCATGCCAAGGCGCTGAACGCCTTCACCAACCCGACCACCAACAGCTACAAGCGTCTGGTGCCGGGCTTCGAAGCGCCCGTTCTGCTTGCCTACTCGGCCCGCAACCGCTCGGCTTCGTGCCGCATCCCCTATGGCGCGGGCGCCAAGGCGAAGCGCGTCGAATTCCGCTTCCCGGACGCGATGGCGAACCCCTATCTCTGCTATTCGGCGCTGCTGATGGCGGGTCTAGACGGCATCGAGAACAAGATCCATCCGGGTTCCGCGATGGACAAGAATCTCTATGATCTGCCGCCCGAAGAACTGAGCCAGGTGCCGACCGTCTGCGGTTCGCTGCGTGAAGCGCTCAACAGCCTGGAAGCGGATTACGAATTCCTGCTGAAGGGCGACGTCTTCACCAAGGACCAGATCGACGCCTATATCGAGCTGAAGTGGCCCGAAGTGTATCGCTGGGAAATGGCGCCTTCGCCGGTCGAATTCGACATGTACTACAGCGCCTGATCGCAGCTACGCGATCACGCCAGACGAAAGCCCGGCCGCGCAAGTGGCCGGGCTTTTGCGTTGGGATCAATGTGGCGCGCCTCATCTTCCCCCGTTCGGGCGAACCTGTCGAAGCCCTTCTTCTCTTCAAGACAGAGAGACCTGACACCAACGCGAAATCTTAACCGCTCCCCTCTTAAAACCCGCCCGACAAGGGGTAGAGCAGATGCGGCACGAACAAATAGCGCGAGCAAGATCGCTGCAAATGCCCCCGTCTGTTCAAAGTGGGTCCCGCATCGAAACACTGCTTTTTGTCCTCATTTGCGCCGTGACGCTTGCTTTCGCGATTATCACACCGCCTTTTCAGGCACCCGATGAAAACCAGCATTTCTTCAAGGCTACGCATCTCGCAAATGGCCGGACGCTGGCTGACCGCAAGGGCGATCTGATCGGCGCACATCTGCCAAGTGCAGCCGTCCATCTTCATGCAACCGACTTTCCGACCGATGTCGGCCTAGCCCATCGCCGCTTCGATCCTGCACATATCAGCGACGCGTTTGATGCCGACGCGTTGAGGCCGGGCATGACATTCGCCGAGTTTCCCAATGTCGCCAGCTATGCGCCGACGCTCTATACGCCGGGCGCCATTGGTCTGCGGCTCAGCCAAGAACTCGGCGTATCACAGATGAGCAGCTTCTATATCGGGCGTATCGTTAATGCGCTGACCGGTCTTGGGCTGCTGCTGCTGGCTCTGCGCCTGACGCCGTTCGGACGGAATGCCATGCTGGCTTCCGCGCTGCTCCCGACATTCGCCTATCAAACCGGATCGCTCTCGCCCGATGCTATCATCAACGGCCTTGGCTTCGTCGGTCTGGCGATCGCACTGCGGATGGTATCCGGCGCTCCTGCGCGATCGGCGACACGCCTGCTGCCCGTGGTCGCGCCGCTACTGGCACTTGCCAAGGGCGTCTATCTTCCGCTCCTCGCCGCAGGCCTCCGCTGGCCGATCGATCGGCGATCATGGCTGATCCTCTCGGCCATGGCGCTTGGCGCAGCGACCTTCGTTGGCTGGATGCACTATTCCGGCGGCAGTCAGGCACTCTACCATATCCAGTCGCGCAAGACCGGCGAGACGATGATGACCGCGCCACTTGGCGATCAGCTTCTCATCGTTCTGGCCGATCCGACCGCATATGTCCGCATCCTCGCCACCAGCGTCGCTGAGCGCGCGCCGGTTTATTTTCTCCAGATCATCGGACGCTTCGGCTGGAACGCGATCCTGCTCCCGCTCATCGCCTATCCGCTCGCCTGCACGATGATCACTTCCGCGATCTTGTCCGGCGTCAGCATCCGCATCAGCATCGCGCAACGCCTCTGGTGGCTGGCCGTGGCGGCGGGCGTCGCCCTGCTGATCGAAACCGCCATGTATCTGACCGCCACACCGCTCGGCGCGGATTATATCCAGGGAACACAGGGGCGCTATTTCCTGCCCCTGCTACCGCTCGTCCTGCTCGCGCTCACCCCGCCGCAAGGCCGCATCTGGGCGCCCCGGCTGCTCGCGACATCAGCAGCATTACTGCTGACGATCGCGCTCGCCACCATCATAGACAGCTTCTGGGTCCACGGCTTCGTCATGCGCGACGGCATGCCGCCCCATCGCAGCATCACCAGCGCGCTCATCCTGCCTTCGCCGCGCTGGTAGCCAAACGCCGCAAAAGACCAGCCACCCCAATCCCTCGATCCAGCCCGCCGTCACATCACTTGGCCAATGCACGCCTAGCCAGACGCGGCTCACTCCGATCAGCGCGATCATCGATCCCGCGCACAGTAAGGCGATCCGTCCGCCTGCGATCATCGCCACCGCACCAAAGAACATCATGTTGCCCGCCGCATGTCCGCTCGGAAAGCTATAGGTGTGGACATTATCCAGATGCGGCAGCAGATCAGGTCTAGGCGCCGCGAAAATCTGCTTCAGCACCAGATTAAGCGCCGTCCCGACAGCCATCGTCAGCATGAGCCACACGGCAGACGCCCGCCGACCGATCCAGAACAGCGGCACCAGCACCAGCGCAAGCAGCACCAACCGCCCCGCCGTCCCCCCGATCGCCGACGCAAGCCGCATGATCGTGGTAACATGACCACCAACGCCCGTCTCTCGCGCGCGACCCGCCGCCGACAGCAGTCCGACGTTCAGCCCATCCAGCCATCCCGCCCGCTGCACCATCGCGATCAGCAGAACGCAAAAAAGCGCGAGGACCAAAGCCCCCGCGCCTTTCGTCACGCTTTTGCGCAGATCAGATATGGAGCGCACGCCCATAAGCGGCCAGCACGCTCTCATGCATCGATTCGGAAATAGTCGGATGCGGGAAGACCGTGTGCATCAGTTCCGCTTC
>CAJYHD010000255.1 GCA_913773715.1 uncultured Sphingobium sp. | reverse complement strand
TATAGAACCAGGGGCCCTCCTGATAGTCGATCGGCTTGGCGACCTTCACGATCGCGCCGGAATAGCTGGTCATGTCGCGGTTGAGCTTGACATACCACAGGTCGGGATTGCCCCAGTAGAGATAGGCTTGGCCGTCATCGTCGATCGCCACCGTGGGATCGATGGCGCCGAACCGCGCGGCGATCAGCGGCTTGCCCAGCAGATCGCGGAACGGCCCCTCGGGCCGGTCGGCCACGGCGACGCCGATTGCCGTGTCGGGGTTTCCCGCCACGCGAACGGGCGCATAGAGATAGAATTTGCCGTCGCGCGCGATCACCTGCGGCGCCCAGGCGCCATTGTCCTGCTGCGCCCAGGCAAAGGTCTTGAGCGACGCGGGCGAGCCCCGGTCGGTCCAGTTGACCATGTCGGTCGAACTGTAGAGCCGCCAGTCGAGCATCTTGAACCCGCCCGCATCGTCCTCGTCATGGCCGGTATAGAGATAGACGACGCCGTCATGGACCAGTGGCGCGGGATCGGCGGTGAAGCGCGTCTGGACGATCGGATTGTCCGCGCCCGCGCTCAGGGGTGTCAGGGCTATCGCCACTCCGGCCACCATGCCCCATATCAACCGCCACTTGCCCATCATATTCCCCCTTTTTGAAACTCTTTCCTCCCCTTGCAGGGGAGGTGGCAGGCCGAAGGCCTGGCGGTGGGGTGCCCCAGCCGGCGAGAGAGGACTTCTCCCACGACTGGCACACCCCTCCACCCTGCTCGCGCACCCCCTACAGGGGCAGAAGTTCCGTAGGGCGCTCCGCCCTTAGACCGTGATGACGTTGCGTTGAACCCAGGCGAGCCCCTCCCCTTCAGGGGAGGGGTTGGGGTGGGGCCTCGCCACGGGCCGCACGCTTGCGGAGGCGCCCCACCCCCGGCCCCTCCCCTGAAGGGGAGGGGTGAATTAATCTTATGTCATCATGCTCTAGAACCGGAAGCGGACGCCCGCCGACAACAGGCTCGCCTCCCAACGCACGTCGCGCGGATAGCGCGGGTCCTTCACATAGCTGTGGTACGGCGTGCGCAGCAGGTTGGTCGCATCCACCGTCAGGGTGACATTGTCGTTCAGATTGTAGCTGGCCGACAGGTCGAGACGCCCGACCGCGCCCGAATAGACGGTGGTGAACACGCCCGGCGCCCCGAACCCGTCCACATTGGCGCTGCGATAATTATAGGCCAGGCGCACGCTCGTCGGCCCCAGTTCATACAGGCCGATCAGGTTGAAGCTGTACTTCGACACGCCCGGCAGGGTGTTGCGCCCGCCGGTGAAGTTGGCGGCCGAGGGCAGCACCTGCTCGCCGTCGATATAGGTGAAGTTCGCCTGCGCACCCAGCCCGCGCAGCGCGCCGGGCAGGAAGTCGAAGAAGGTGGTGCCCGCCACCTCGATCCCCTTGATGGTGCCCGACCCGGCATTGGACGGGCGATAGACCAGGATGTCGCCGAACGGCTGGACATTGACGATCTGCGGCAGCGAATTGATGAAGCCGTTGATCTTGCGATAGAAGCCGGCGACCGACACCGACCCGGTGCGCGAGAAATAATATTCCAGCGACGCGTCGTAATTGTCCGACCGGATGGGCTGCAGGTTCGGGTTGCCACCATTGCCGGTGTAGGAGATGTTGCCCCCGACGGTCCCCTGCGACACGGTCAGCGTCGGATTGATCTGGTTGAAACCGGGCCGCGACAGCGCCTGGGTCCGCGACAGGCGCAGCTTCAGCCGGTCGGTGAAGTGCAGCTGCGCGCTGATGTTGGGCAGGATGTCGGTATATTGGGTCGAGGAGTTGATCGGAACCAGCACTGTGCCGCCCGCCGAGGTCGGCAACTGGTTGGTACCGTTCAGCTTGTTGCGGGTCAGGATCACCCGCGCGCCGATCACGCCATCGACGGGAATGCCGATGTTGAAGGCGTAATTGACCTGCGCATAGGCGGTATAGACCTGCTCGCGCGCCTGGAAGGCGTTGAGCGGGTTGAGGTTGGGCTGCTCGGGCGCCCAGGCGGCCTGGGTTCCGGCATCCGCACCCGAACGGACCAGCGCCTGGCGGATATAGTCGCGGACGCTGTTCAGCTGCTGGTTGAACAGGAAGGCGTTGGGCGCGAACCAGCTGCGGAACTGCTGCACGTCGTCGCCCTGGAAGCCCGGCTGGATCATGCCGCCCTGCGCGACGGTCGGCACCTTGTCGATCGTGTCCTTCAGGCTGACGAGCGAGGCATAACGGTCGCCGTAGACCGAGCTGGCGCTGCGATCGCCATAGCGCAGCCCGAACATGAATTTCGGGAACAGCGACGAATCCGTGTCCAGCACCAGATTGCCCTGCCACTGCCACTGGTCGCCCGCCGACCGGCTGCGGTTTTCGAGCAGGCCGCGCATGTAGAAGCTGTTGGGGTTGCTGAAATCGACGCCGCTGGGCGTGAAGTTGACGCCGCGCTGGTCGTTCAGCTTGACCGCTAGCGACAGCGGCGTCGCCACCTGCGTCTGGAACTGGCCCCAGTTTCCGCTGGCGATCGACTTGGTATAGGCGAGGTCGGTGGTGAAGACCGCGTTGCCCGTCTCCCACTTCGCGCCGAGTGCGCCCTGATAGGTGTCGGTGCGGCTGGTGCCAAATTCCTTCGACGGGCCATTGACCAGCCCCAGGTCGACATCGAACGACTGGAGCGTCGTGCCGTCCTGCGTCAGCACCGCGTTGCGGATCGTCGGCGGATTGCCGCCATTGGGATTGGACTGGATCGGGATGCCGAAAAAGTCGTTGGCGACCCGGTCGCGATAGCCCTGATACAGGCCATCGAGATAGATCATCAGATTGTCGGCGGGCTTCCACTGGATCGATCCGTTGACCGAGGGCCGCTGGCGGTTGCCGCGCCGGTAATAGAGGCCGATGTCCTGCGGGAAGGTGAAGTTGCGGCCGACCGAGGCGGGCAAGATCTGCTGGTTGGCGGGGACATTGTCCTGAAAGCCCTGATAGCGGATCGAGTTCAGATAGCGGGTCTGGGTGAAGGAGGCGTTGATGAGCGCGCCGATCTCGCCGATCCCGGTCTGCCAGCGGTCGCTGATGAGCAGGCTGCCGATCGGATCAACCTTGCGCGATTCCGTATTGTAGACGCCGCGCGCCGCGCCCGCGATCTGGAAGCCCTTGAAGTCGAACGGGCGGCGCAGGCCGACATCGATCAGGCCCGCAATGCCGCCTTCCAGATTCTCGGCGGTCGTCGCCTTGTACACCTCGACCCGCGACAGCGCCTGGGCGGGGAAGTCCTGGATCGAGACCGAGCGGCCGTCGGCGGTGAAGATCTCACGCCTCTGCACCGTCGTCTGGACATTGGGCAGGCCCCGGATCAGCACGCCGTTCGCCTCGTCGGCATAGCGCGTGACCTGCACGCCGGTGACACGCGCGATCGCCTCGGCCGCGTTGTTGTCGGGAAACTTACCAATATCCTCGGCGACCAGCGCATCGACGATCGCGTCCGAGTTGCGCTTGATATTCTGCGCATTGCTCAGGCTCTGGCGGATGCCGGTCACGACGATGTCGGCGGTGCTCGTCGCGTTCTGATCGGCGGGCGCAGGTGTGGCTCCGGCGGCGGCCTGATCCTGGGGCGGGGCCGCGTCCTGCGCCTGGGCGGGCGCGGCCAGCGCGACCGCCATCATCGTCGAAACCGAGGCGAGCAGCGCGCCGATCTTATGCTGTTTCATCGAAAACCCCTCCTGAGACTGTATCTAAAAACGTTTACGGTCGTTGGTTGAAAAAACCCCGAGTCAGCCCGCCTTTACGGGTCCGGGCTCAGGGCAGCGGCGTGATGGCGATCCGGTCGATATTGGGTGCGTAGCGCGAGCGGAGCTGGACGCCCGGCCAGGTCTGCGACGCATAGGTGCGCCCGTCCCAATTGGGTTGTTCCTTGCCCGCAATGCGGATGGTGTTGGCGCCCGCCTTCAGGACGACCGGCACCGTCATCTCCCACCAGTTGTTGGCGTTGAAGCTGTGCGGCGCGCTGACCAGCATGGGCTTTCCGCCATTGACGGAGATGCGCGCAATGCGGGCCAGCGGATCGGGATTATAGTGCGTCGCCTTGGCCTGCTCCTCGTTCGAGAAGCGCAGGGTCAGCGCATAGGT
>CAJYHD010000254.1 GCA_913773715.1 uncultured Sphingobium sp. | reverse complement strand
CACGGGTCGCGATCGAGGGGATGTTCTCCGGCACCGGGCGGGTCAAGGTCGGCTGGCTGGTGGACGAGCAGCTGCTGAGCAAGCTGGCGGTCAAGGTGCTGCTGAACCTGTCGCTGATCGCGGGCGATGCTTTGGTGCGCGGCGGGCAGCTCGATATCGGTGCGGAGACGCGGCCGGGCATGACCGAGATCGTCGTGCGGGCCGAGGGGCCGAAGCTGGTGCTAGACCCCGATCTGCGCGCAGCGCTGGGCGGGACATTGCCGCCTGAAGGGCTGGCGTCGCGGACGGCGGCGGCCTGGATGGTGCGGGAATTGGTGACGGCGGCAGGCGGCGAGATTGCGCTGTCGCCTCCGGGTGAGGCGGTGCTGCTGTTCGGGGCATCTATTCCGGGGTGAGTCTTCTTCCGTCATCCCCGCGAAGGCGGGGATCCATCTGATGACGGTGCAGACGGCAATGTCGGGAGATGGATTCCCGCCTTCGCGGGAATGACGACGGTGTTTTAAGCGAGGCTCACGCCTCCTCTTCCTCGACCTTTTCTTCGGGCGGATGGAGGCGTAGGCGGCTGACGCGGCGGCCGTCGCTGGCGAGGATTTCCAGCTTCCAGCCGCTTTCCTCATGCTCCAGCAGTTCGCCCGGTTCCGGCACGCGGCCCGCGATCACGAAGGCGAGGCCGCCCAGCGTATCGACATCCTCGTCTATGTCGCCGAGCTTTTCGTCGATTTCCTCAGCCACATCGTCCAGTTCGGCACGCGCGTCGGCTTCCCACATGCCGCCTTCCAGCGGCAGCAGCATCGCTTCGGGCGCGTCGTCATGCTCGTCCTCGACCTCGCCGACGATTTCCTCGACCAGATCCTCGAACGTCAGCAGCCCTTCGGTGCCGGAATATTCGTCCAGCACGATGGCGAGGTGCGTACGCTTGGCGCGCATGTCGGCGAGCAGGTCGAGCGCGCCCATGCTTTCGGGCACATAGAGCGGCTGGCGGATCAGCGGTTCGAGTGTCTCGGGGACGGGCGCCTTGCCCGCCAGTATGGCGAAGGCGTCGCGGATGTGGATCATGCCGACGATAGTGTCGAGATTCTCGCGATAGACCGGGATGCGGCTGTGACCGGCCTCGGCGAACAGCGCCGCCAGGTCAGCGAAGCTCGCCTTTTCCTCGATCGCGATGATATCGGCGCGGGGGACCGCGACGTCATCGACCGTATGTTCGGAAAAATGAAGGAGGTTGCGCAGCATCTGCCGCTCGATGGCGGACAGGTCGCCCTTGGACGGCGGGCTGGCGCCCGGCTCCTGCGCATCCTCGTCATATTCGTCGAGCGCTTCCTCCAGTTCCTTGCGGAGACTGGTTTCTGCGCCCTCGCCGAAGAGAAGCGACTTGATGCCGCTCCATAAACCTCCTTCGCCGTTGCTACTGTCCGCTTCTTTCGAAGCGTTTTCCTTCGGGCTGCCTTCAGCCATTGTCAGTTATGATCCCCTGTTGCGCGATCCCCATAGGGATCGGAAAGGCCGAGATGACCAAGCGCCGCGATTTCGAGCGCTTCCATCGCTTCGGCCTCATTGTCGTCCATATGGTCGTAGCCAAGCAAATGAAAAGTGCCGTGGACGATGAGATGCGCGGCATGATCCGCGATCGATATGCCCTTTTCCGCAGCTTCCGCAGCGCATACGCCCTCGGCCAGTACGATGTCGCCCAGCAGCACTTCGCCGTCATCGGTGTTGGCGGTCGCCTGAAGCAGATCGTCCTGCACCATGGGGAAGGAAAGGACGTTGGTCGGCTTGTCCTTGTCGCGATAGGTGCGGTTGAGCTGATGCACTTCCTCGTCGGAGGTGAGCTTGACCGCGACTTCGTAAAGCGCCGGGGCGGTGACGAAGGTGTTGTACGGGCTGTGCGCGATCGCGGCCGCGACGGCGCGCTGGGCGAGCAGTTCCCAATCGATATCGGGCCAGCCGGATTCGTGGAGGAGGGCCACTTCGATCATCTTTGCTTTCCTCCGTTCGGTTCGAGCATGTCGAAAATGGTTCTCGATCGGCGCTTCTCGACAGGCTCGAAGATGCTCGAACCGAACGGTATCTTTGGGTTAGGCATCCGGTCCCTCATAGGCCTGAACGACGCGGCCGACGACGGGATGGCGGACGACGTCGCCGATGCCGAACGGGATCATCGCGATGCCCTCCACCCCGTCGAGGCGATTGACCGCATCGGCCAGGCCCGAAATGCCCGGTTGCGGCAAGTCGACCTGACGCGGATCGCCGCAGATGACCATGCGACTGCCTTCGCCGAAGCGGGTGAGGAACATCTTCATCTGCGCGATCGTGGTGTTCTGCGCCTCGTCCAGCACGATGAAGGCGTTGGCGAGGGTGCGGCCGCGCATGAAGGCGAGCGGCGCGATCTCGATCTCGCCCGACGCGATGCGACGCTCGACCTGCTCGGCGGGCAGCGTGTCGTAGAGCGCGTCGTAGATCGGGCGCAGATAGGGATCGACCTTCTCCTTCATATCGCCGGGCAGAAAGCCCAGCCGCTCGCCCGCTTCGACGGCGGGGCGGGACAGGATCAGGCGATCGACGCTGCCGGTGATGAGCTGGCTCACCGCCTGCGCGACGGCGAGGTAGGTCTTGCCGGTGCCGGCCGGGCCAAGCGCGAAGATGATGTCGTTGCGGGTCAGCGCCTCCATATAGGCGACCTGCGTCGCGCTGCGCGGGACGATGGTCTTCTTGCGCGTGCGGATCATCACCTTGGGGGATTCAGCGACGTCGTGGCGGATGATGCCATCGAGTGTCGGTTCGGACGACATGGCGATGACGGCCTCGACCGCGCCGGTGTCGATCTCCTGCCCGGAGACGATACGGTTGTAGAGGCCGGTCATGACGTCGCGGGCGCGGGCTGCGGCTTCGGCGTCGCCCTCGATCTGGAGCTTGTTGCCGCGCGCGGCGATATAGACGCCCAGGCGGTTTTCGATAGCGACGAGATTGCGGTCATATTGACCGAACAATGTGCCGAGCAAATGCGGGCGATCGAAAGTGACTTCAACGCGGGCGCGCTCTGCGGTTTCGCCGCGATGATGCGGTTTCTTGCTCATGGATCAGCCTCCTTTCCTCGTCCGCCATCCCGTTCGACCGCGTCGCAGCCGGATCGGTTTGAGATGGGTTCCCGTCGCTGCGGGACGAACGAGGTTTTGGTTCAAGCGGCCTTCCTCCTGCTGGGTTCGCCGGCGAGACTGTTCGCACCGGCGCTGATGATATCGACTTCAACCATGTCGCCGATGGAAAGGTCCGGCATGGTTGGCGAGACAGTGAAATGGACAGATTGCAGCCATGGCGATTTGCCTATGAGCTGGCCGGGATAGCGCCCCTGCCGTTCGAGCAGGATATCGGTGCGGCGACCGACCGTAGCGGCGTTGAATTCGGCCTGCTGGCGGTTGAGCAGCGCCTGTAGGCGGGCAAGACGGTCGTCCATGACGTCCATCGGGATCTGGCCGTCCATGTCGGCGGCGGGGGTGCCGGGGCGGGGGCTGTACTTGAAAGAATAGCATTGCGCATAACGCACTTGCTCGACGATCTTCAGAGTATCTCCGAACTCCGCGTCGGTCTCGCCGGGGAAGCCGACGATGAAGTCCCCAGAGATCGCGATGTCGGGCCGGGCCTGCCGGACGCGCTCGATGATGCGGAGATAGCTGTCGGCGGTGTGGCTGCGGTTCATGGCGCGCAGCACGCGGTCGTTGCCCGACTGCACCGGCAGGTGGAGGAAGGGCATCAGCTTGTCCACTTCGCCATGCGCGGCGATCAGGCCGTCGCTCATGTCGTTGGGGTGGCTGGTTGTGTAGCGAATGCGCTTCAACGCATCTATCTTCGCCAGTTCGCGGACGAGACCGTCCATGCCCTGCATCCGGCCGCGATCATCCTCGCCGGTCCAGGCGTTGACGTTCTGGCCGAGCAGCGTGATTTCCCGCGCGCCGCCGTCGACCAGCGCTTTGGCTTCATCGAGGATGGCGGTCCAGCTCCGGCTGATCTCCGCGCCGCGCGTATAGGGGACCACGCAATAGGTGCAGAATTTGTCGCAGCCTTCCATGATGGTGAGGAATGCGGTCGGGCGTGTCTGCTTCGCGCGGCCCGGCAGCGCGCCGAATTTGGAGGCAGCGGGCATGTCGGTATCGACGGCTTCCTCTCCGCGTCCCGCCTTGTCGATGAGGTCGGGCAAGCGGTGATAGGCCTGCGGGCCGACGACGATATCGACGCTCTTGGCGCGGCGGCTGATTTCTGCGCCTTCGGCCTGCGCGACGCAGCCGGCGACGGCGATCATCGGGCGCGTTCCGTCCTCGCGCGTCAGGCGGCCTATGTCGGAATAGACCTTGTCCACCGCCTTTTCGCGGATGTGGCAGGTGTTGAGGATGACGAGGTCGGCTTGCGCGCCATCCGCTGCCGCCGTCATGCCGCGCGTGCCCAGCATTTCGGCCATGCGCTCGCCGTCATAGACGTTCATCTGGCAGCCGAAGGATTTGACGTGGAAGGTGGCCGGGGTCGTCTTGGCAGGGGCTTTGGGCGCGTCGTTACGATTCATGGGGTTCAGCTATACAGGGGGCAGGGGGTTAGCGGAAGGGCGCTGCTGATGTGCGGCGATGCTGGCGGCGATCCGATCGCGAGCGAGCATGGCGATAACCTTGCGATCGGCGCACTCGGCGGGGTCGAAGGGTTCGAGATAGCGGATGGTGACGGGCAGCGGCCCCTTACGGCCCAGCAGGCGCATGGCGTTCGCGCCCGCCTGTTCATCCCCCACCCAGGCGATCGAGGCGACGTCTGGGCCGTAATCGATATGCACCGGCTGAATCAGGACGGAGCGCGGCGGGGGCAGCAACACGGCGAGCAGCGAGGGCTTGAAGGGCAGGAGGGTGGTGCCGTCGCTCGTCGTGCCTTCTGGGAAGAGCGCGACCGGCTGATGCCCGCCGATCGCGGCGCGCAGCGCGTCCATCTGGCCGGAGAGCGAGGCGCGCCGGTCGCGCGAGACGAACAGCGTGTTGTTCTGCGCGGCGAGCCAGCCGATCACTGGCCATTTGGCGACGCCATCCTTCGAGACGAAGGCAGCGCCGCTTGCGCCGCCCAGCGCCAATATGTCGATCCAGCTGACATGATTGGCGAGGATGAAGATGTCGCTGTCAGCGCGCTTGCCTTCGACCCGGACGCGGGCGCCCACAGCCTGCGCGGCAAGTCCCAGGAAGCGCGGCGGCCAGGGGGATGGGCGGCGCAGCGCCTTCCAGATCAGATGGGGGGCAAGGCAGAGCAACAGGACCGCGACCAGCGCCGCGATCCGTCGCGCCCGGCGCAGCGGCGCCAAGGCGTCAGTTCTTGCGGTCGATGGCGACGCCGTATAGCTCCATGCGGTGATCGACGAGGCGGAAGCCCAGTTTTTCGGCGATCTGCTTCTGCAACTGCTCCAGTTCCGGGTCGACGAATTCGATGACGTTGCCGGTTTCGACGTCGATCAGATGATCGTGATGCGATTCCGGCGCAGCCTCGTAACGGGCGCGGCCATCGCCGAAATCGTGACGGTCGAGAATGCCCGCTTCCTCGAACAACCGCACGGTGCGATAGACGGTGGCGATCGAAATGCCCGGATCGATCGCGGCGGACCGGCGGTGCAGCTCCTCGACATCGGGATGATCCATGGCGTCGCTCAACACCTGCGCGATGACGCGGCGCTGTTCGGTGATGCGCAACCCCTTTTCATGGCACAGGGCTTCGACGTCGATCTTACGGTTCATGCGGTGGCTCGCTCACTTCGGGCAGATGATTTATCTCGGAAAGCCTAGCCGCTTTCCCCGATATGGAAAAGGGGCGCGTCGGCGACGCAACCTTTTGTCGAATGCGGCAGATGGGCGGCTTATTTGCCCGACCGGCGGCGCGCGGTGCCGAGGCCGATCTTCTTCGCCAGGCTGCGGCGCTGTTCGGCATAGTTGGGCGCGACCATCGGATAGTCGGCGGGCAGGTTCCACTTGGCGCGATAATCTTCCGGCGTCATCTGATAATGCGTCATAAGGTGACGCTTCAACATCTTCAGTTTCTTGCCGTCTTCTAGGCAGACGATGTAATCGGGCTTGATCGAGGCGCGGACCGAAACGGCGGGTTCGGGCTTCGCTTCCGGTTCCGGCGCGGGCTGGTTCAGATTCGAGAGCGCGGCGTGGACACTCTGGATCAGCGCGGACACATCGGAAACGGCGACACTGTTGTTAGATACATGGGCAGCCACGATGTCCGACGTCAAAGTAATGAGCAGCTCGTTCGGAGCGGAATCAGCGTCCATTTTCATGCTTCCTGCAAAATCTTTACTCGATGCGACCCGCCCAAGTTTTTCGATTTCAGGAGCGGTATCGGCCCGGTAAACCCGGCAGAGTGCAGGTGCAAGCGCTTATCGACCTACAGCAACATATCCTTGCGGAAGCTGAGCGCGTCATGAAGTTGACCGTCATTGCCGCGATAGTAACCGGGGCGGCGATGCACGAATTCGAAGCCGACCTTCTCGTACAGGCGTACGGCGGGATTGGTCGATCGTACCTCAAGGTTCATCGAAGTAATGCCGCGGCGGCGCGCAGTGCGCAGGCTGTCATTCAGCAGTTGTTCCCCGACCCCCCGGCCTCGCCACAGAGGTTCTACGGCGAGAAGCAGAAGTTCGCATTCATCCAGCACGGAGCGGACCAGCGCAAAGCCAAGCGGCGCGGCATCGACACGCGCCAAGGTGAGCCATGTGCCGGGCAACGTCATGACGCCCGCCAGTTGAGGCAAGGTCCATGCTTCTCCATACGCGGGATCGAAAGCAGCGGCCATGACGGTCATCGTGTCTGCAAAGGCGGCGCGATCGCCGTCTTCATGGAGGTCGAAGGCGAGGCCGGGGATCATGACGCGGCGCGTTCCGCCATGGTCATCGCGTCCGCGCCGCGACCATAGATCGGGCTGGGGGCGAGCGGGGGCAGACCGGCGATGAGGGGATAGTCTGCCGCGTCCGGGTAGAGCGCGACTGCGGTTCCCGATCCCTTTGCGGTCACAAGCGCCTGCGCGCCGCTGCCATAGAAGCGGGTCGCGTCGATCTGCGTCGCCAGCGTTTCGATGGGGGTGGAGGCGATCGGGGTGATCGCGGTGTGGCCG
>CAJYHD010000253.1 GCA_913773715.1 uncultured Sphingobium sp. | reverse complement strand
GCGGCGCTATTATGATGCCGCCCGTGACAAGCGCCGTGCCATCAAGGAACTCATCGAGTTGCGCTACGACGATCCCGCCTCGGTGCAAGCGCTGATCGATCGTTCAGGATATCTCACATCGCGGTGACGACGGCAGATTCTCGTTTCACCATCCTTATGGGAAGCCGATCAAACGGATGGGCGGGGCCAGCGGATCGCGATGCCGGTGATCGCGAGCGTCTGCGTCATCTCGACCAACGCCAGGACCTTGTAGAACGGTTCCGATCCGGGAAGGCTGACCGCCATGATCGCGGTGTAGAACAGGCCAAGGACGATGCAGGCCCACCGACATATACGCGCGGGCAGGAGGAGCGACAGCGCGACCATCAGGCTTGGCACTGCCATCATCAACGACACGCCCGTGAGGACGGCGGGGGTTGCATGGCCGAGTGGCCCCATGCTGCCGTGGTTCATATCTGCCAGCGTGCCGGCGACGTAGAGGCCAAAATAGTCGCCGTAGATGTAGCAGAACATTGTGGACGCCCAGAGCGCCGCTAGCTTCACCTTGGCCGGCGCTCGATATTCTTCCAATCCCACATACGCCCCCAATTAGCGTGTTGTTTATATACCACAGTAAGGCCATCAGTGCAACGACCGGTGGGGGAGATTCCCATTTCTCGACCCCACTGGGAATACCCCGGTCGTCTCGCTGGCCGTTCCCAAACGGGAAGCGATCCGCACTCCCCTGCGCGGACGGAGCGTGGCAAAGAAGGCCACCAATTGGAGGTGGCCATGACATTAACGATAGAACCCATTGGCTATGTGCGGGGCGGCAGGGCCGACCCTATCGACGACGATTGGGGAAGCAGCCGAACCACGATCGAGTTGGACGCACTGCAGGTTGGAGCCGACGCGCTAACGGGGTTGGATGCGTTCAGTCATGCTGAAGTCATCTTCCTGTTCGACCGGGTTCCCAATGAGAAGATCGAACGAGGTGCGCGTCACCCGAGGGGCCGAGAAGATTGGCCACTCACTGGCATCTTCGCGCAGCGTGGTAAGAATCGCCCCAATCGGCTCGGCGTCACTGTCTGCCGCGTGTTGAGCGTGGAAGGTTCGCGGCTGAACGTCGAGGGGCTGGACGCGATCGACGGAACGCCCGTGGTCGACATCAAGCCAGTGATGCGCGAGTTCCTGCCTCGCGGCGAGGTTCGCCAGCCGGAATGGGTGTCCGAACTGATGGCAGCCTACTGGTAGACTGAATCCCATTTCTTGATCCCAATGGGAAAGCCCGGGCCGTCTCGCGGGCCGTTCCCAGTTGGGAAGGTGTGCTCGAGCTGACAGGCTGGGTTACTGTCTCTCAATTAGCGCGTGCGGTGGCCCCTCTATCGACAAGGCTTCGGCTACGGCTGGGCGATCCGCCATCCGCGCGGAGAACCGCGAGAGGTTCGGCCATGCAGCGAGGTCGATCTCCAACCTTCTCGCCCACGTCAGCATCGTGAAGAGATATGCATCGGGTGCGGTGATATGGTCACCGGCAATATAGTCGCGCCCATCTAGCTGCTGATCTACCCAGCCGAGGCGAGGTGATACATGGATGCGGGTCTGTTCCTGTCCCGCTCTGGTCTTCGACAGGAAGTTCGCCGAAACCCCGCCATGCCGCTCCGGTGTAATAAAGTTCTTGTGCAGTTCCGTGGCGATGAAGTTGAGCCACTCCAGCTCATGATAGCGCGCAGGCGTCCCCGGTTGCGAAAGCAAGTGCAGATCGGGAGCCTGATCGGCGATCCATTGCAAAATCACCGCGCATTCGGTGAGAAGATCGCCACCATCGAGCAAAAGCGCGGGCACATAATTTTTGGCGTTGACCTCATGGTAGTCGCCTCCCGACCAGCGATGGACGGCAAGATCGACCCGTTCGAGTGCGAAGGGCAGCCTGGCTTCCCGGAGCAGGATGTGAGGCGCCTGCGAGCTAGCGCCAGCAGCGTAGAACAGGATCATCGGCCATCTCCCATGTAGACATGGCAGGCGGCTACCAAAGCGTCAGCATCCCTAAAATGCGTGATATCGAGAGCGAAGCGTGCATAATTGCAACCATGTTCGACTGGCAGGACATGCGTTACTTTCTTACCGCCGCAAGGCTGAGTTCGTTAACGGGCGCGGCCGTCGAACTGGGCGTCGATCATGCCACCGTCGGCCGACGGGTCGCGCGATTGGAGGCGGCTGTCGGCGTGAAGCTGCTCCATCGCCTGCCGCGATCGACGCAACTCACCGAGCAAGGTGCAGCCCTTGCCGCTGCAGCAGGGGGGATGGCGGGGGGCGCGGAAGCGATCGTCCGCCACCTGCGCGGCCATGTGGATGGGTTGAGCGGTCAGGTAACCGTGAGCGCATTGCCGGCGCTGGCAGCCTTCGTCATTGCGCCGAGCCTGCCTGTCCTACTCAGGGAACACCCAGGAATACGGCTGACACTCTCCGCCACATCGACCGTCGCCTCGCTTGAACGGGGCGAGGCCGATATCGCAATCGGATTTCTCCGGCCGACCTTGGCCGGCCGTGTCGTCCGGCGGATCGGTCAGCTACGCTTCTCTCTCTACGGGGTGCCGGCGTTGCTAAGCCGCCCTCTGGATCATTGGGCGTTCATCGGCTTCGAGGAGTCGCTGGGCGGCATCGTGCAGCAAAAATGGCTGGACGACTTTGCGGCGGGACGGTCCTTCGTATTGCGTTCGAACGATGTGACGACGCAGGTGCAGGCTACCCGTGCCGGAGTGGGTGCGGCCTTGTTACCCTGCATTTTAGGCGACGCCGAACCCGGACTGGTTCAGCTAGATCCCGCATCGGCACCCCCACCACGTCCGTTATGGATGTCGGTCCATACAGACGTGCGCCGCTCCCCGTTGGTGCGCATCGTCATGGATCACATGATCCGGGTGTTTGCAGCCTGACAATGCGACAGACGGCTTTCTCGAATTACCATCCCAATGGGAATGCCCCCGGCCGTCTCGCTGGTTGTTCCCGAGCGGAAACGACCAGCGACGCGCCAATCGCACTTCGCACCTCGGCTTGGGGGCCCCGATCATGCCGGCCACCCAAGCCGATTGCTTACCCGAGTCATGAGTGGTTATTGGGTCGGGCGGCATTCCTTGATGACGAGCGTATGCCCGATATCGTCATAGTCAGCATAGACGCCGCTCAGCTTCACCGATTTACCAGGCTTGAGTTGAAGGGCATAGACCGATTGCCCCTTTGCCATGCGGCATATGATGTCAGTCTTGAACGTGGTGGGGCGCGATAACTGCAACGCCTGCTTGTGCGGCTCGGGAACGTCGAACAGCACGGTGTAGGTTCCCTGGATAGCGTCGACCCGCGCGACGTACCCATTCACGACGAAACTCTTATTCTGATATCGCGCGGGGATCGTCGCCGGATTGCGCTCGGCTTCCGCCGAAACTTGGTTCGACAGCAACAGAGCACTCAAGGCAAGCGGCGCCCCTGTTGCCGTCGCCGCCATGCCTTTTGTCGCCGCGACCGCGCCGACCGGCCCTGCTCTGACCTGGTTGAGAATGCCACACAACTCCGCCTTCGCGGCATCGGAGTTGGTCATCATGGCCGGCTTCAGCTTGGCTTCCATCCGTACCGTACCTACACCGTTGACGTTCGTCGCGGTGATCGTGATCGGGAAACCACGCGTGCGGCCGACCTGCGGCTGCTCGATCAGCATCGTGCCGCCCTCGGGCTCGGTCGCCAGCACGTCATAGCCCTTGGTCAACACGATCCCGCGCACCTGACCGATCGCGCTTGCCGGAATCAATCCAGGCAGTTCGACCGAAGCCGTGAAACGAAGACCCGTAAGAGGGTTGCCACCCTTGACGAACGAGTTTTCGCATGTGGCCGCATGGGCGCTGGCCGGAACAAAGCAAATCAGCGCAGCGATCGGATATAAGCAACGCATTTCGTGCCCTTCTTAAAGAGAATACGAATCAGTTCGGAACGACAACAAAGATGACGAGAGGTGGCTCGGCTTGTCTGCACAGGCTCGTGGCATGGATAAGTGGATTGCCGATGGAGTATCACGCCACTGCGTGTAGCGGCTGGGCACCTCTGCAGCAGACCATCGGGTACGCCCAGAGAGCCGCCAACTTCGCTTTGGTTGCTATCCGATGATCTTCCAGCTCCACCTTCGTTCCTCAATCAGTGTATTGCACTGGAAATACGGTTGCGCCGTTGGCGCGTTGGGCTGGCGGGAGGCACCCGCTATCGCTCAGATCCTCCATCCCAGTTCGACGCCGATCTGCCGCCCACGGCTGACCGGCGCATACCAGTTGCCATCGTTGCCGAAGCCCAGATTTCGGAAAGCGAGACCGCTCGCGCGCCGCACGTCGGTGAGGTTGTCGACGAAGGCGCGGACCGACCACCGAGGTGCCTCATATCC
>CAJYHD010000252.1 GCA_913773715.1 uncultured Sphingobium sp. | reverse complement strand
CGTCGTAGAACGGACGCACGACCTGGTTATAGTCCGCGCCCTCGGGCTTGAACGCGTCGAAGGCGCTCTGGGCGGTGTTGCTGACATAGACGGCGACCTGGTTGCGCTTGGTCATTCCCGCCAGCTTCGGCCCGAGCCGCGCGAAATCCGCGCCGATCGTTCGCGCCTCGGCATAGGCCGCATTGGGCTGATAGTCCTGCGACAAAAGGCCGCGCCAATAGGTTTCGATGGCGTTGGCGGTGGTCGCCCAATGCCAATATTCAACCATCTGCGCGCCCGAGGCAAGGTGGCTGAACGCCTGGAGGCGGAGCTGCCCCGGATAGGGCGTCCATTGCGGAAATCCCTGTGCCTGCGTTTCCAGCACCAGATAATTCTGGCCACCGCGCATCGATCGGGCGACGTCCCCGCCGAACGCGATCTCGACGCCGGTCAGCTTGTCCTGGCTGGGGTGATAGATATCGACGCCGGCGATGTCGAGCGGCCGCGCGGCCTTCCAGTGATCGACCTCTGGCTGGATGCCATAGGAATGGCCGCGCCATGCCAGATCGAAATTCTGCGTCATGAACTGGCCGGGCCGCGCATGGGCGCGCACGAGCCGGGCCTGCCATGTCAGGAAATCGGTGACGAGGCTGCGCTGATAGGCGGCGAATGCATTGGACATGCTGGCGTTGATCGATCCGGTCGCCGATGGAAAATCCTCCCACCGGTTGATCCGGTTCGACCAGTAATTCAGGCCCCACGCCGCGTTCAGCGCCTGCAGGTCCGGCCATTTCGCCTTCGTCGCACGCACGAATCCCGCCTGTACCGCCGGGCCGCTGGTATCATAGGCCTTGGTTTCGTTATCGAGCTGATAGCCGATGACGGCGGGATGGTCCTTCACATGGTCGACCAGCGCGACGATCACCCGCTCGGCGGCGGCCCGGTAATCGGGATCGGTGATGTCCATGTTCTGCCGGGGGCCATATTGCGCCCGGACGCCGTTGGCGCGCGTGACAAGGACATTGGGATGTTCCCGCGCAAGCCAGGTCGGTACCGCATAGGTCGGCGTGCCGACGATCACCTTGATCCCCTGTCGGTGCAGCGCGGCGAGCATGCGGTCGACATGGCGGAAATCGAACACGCCGGGCCGGGGTTCCAGCGTGCCCCATGTCGATTCCGCGATGCGGACCACGCTGATCCCGGCGGCCCGCATCATCCGCGCATCTTCATCGACGCGATCGACCGGCGTGTATTCGTCGTAATAGGCGACGCCGTACAGGATCGTATCGGGCAGCTGGGCTCGCGCCGCGCCGGGCAGGGTCGCTGCCGACAACGCGACCGCCATCGCAATGGCCTGACGGATCGTTGCGCCGGTTTTCATAATCCCCGCCCCCCTTGCTGTTGTCGAAACGACCGATCCGGACGGCATCGCGGCGGGCCGTCGAGGGGGCCTGATGCCGCGACAGCACCAGGCTCCCTCCCGCAAGGTCGTCAGTCGCCGAAGCGGAAGCGCAGGCCGACCCCGTAATAGCGACCCTCGTCGCGGACATCGATCGGCGACGTGCGCCCTGGCTGGAACGCCACATAGTTGCGGAACGGCCGCGCCAGGATGTTGCCGATATCGGCGCTGAGCGTGATGTTCTTGTTCAGGTCGTAGCTGACCCCGGCATCCAGTCGGTCGCGGGCATAGGTGCTGCGGCCGGCATATTGGAACCCGCTCTGCTGATCGGTGCTGTAGTCGTTCACCCAGTCCGAGCGCCGGTTGTACGACAGCCGCGCGATCAGCCCCGACTTTTCGTAAAAGACCGCCGCATTGTAGGTCCATTTCGACAGGCCGGGGATCGTCAGATATTCGCCCGGCCCCTTGAAGGTGTCGGTCTGCGGATCATAGCCGTTGGGATAACGGTTCTTGCCGGTCAGGTAGCTGACGTTCGCCGACACGCCGAAGCCGCTCAGGGCGCCGGGCAGGAAGTCGAAGAAGGTCTGGAAATTGGCCTCGGCCCCCTTGATGTTGGCGTCGGCCGCGTTGATCGGGTTCGACAGCTGCAGGATACCGTATTGCGGGTCGTCGCGGAACCGCGTGACGTTGGTGGTGAAGCCGAAGATATCCCGCTGGAACACCGCGACGCTGACGAAGCCGGTGCGCGAGAAATACCATTCGAGGCTGACGTCGTAGTTGGTCGAGGTGAACGGCTTCAGCGACGGATTGCCCTGCGACCCGGAATAATTGGGATAGATCCGCCCTGGAATCCGGCAGCTCGTCGTATCGTTGGGGTTGTAGTTGGGCGAGGTCGCATCGAGGCACGGCTGATAGATTACCGGCTGAATGTTCAGCCCCGGATTGAGGTCGCCGAAATTCGGCTTGGTCCGCGTCTTGGTATAGCCCAGGCGCAGCTGGAGCTTGGGCGTGAAGCGGATGCGCGCGCTGAGATTGGGCAGCAGGTCGAGATAATCCTGCTTCTCGGTACGCTGCGACAGCGACCGGGTGCAGGTGTCGTCGCGCGGATCGGTCGGCGTGCCGCCGTCGTTGAGCGTACAGATCGACGAGGTGCCGGTGCTGGTGCCGTTGGTCATCACCGCGCGCAGGCCGAGCAGGCCGTCGACCTCGATCCCGCCCAGCGCGAAGTTATATTTCCCCTGGACATAGGCGGCGTAGCTGCGTTCGTCGGCCGACCAGCCCGAGGTCGGCGATACCTGGATCTCCTCGGTCGACCATTCGGTCAGCCGGTCCTTGAAATACTGGTTCGTCGGGAATTGCGCGACGAGGCGGACGAGCGTGTCGTAGGTGTATTTGCGCAGCGCCTCGCGGTTGTCGAAAATGCCCGCGCGCGAGGGTTGCAGATACGACACGAACCCCTGCGCACTTCCCCGGAACGGATCGATCGTGCGTTGCAGCTCGCCGACCGGCAGCGAGGTGTAGGGGATCATCGCGTCGGTCAGGTCGGCGTAGCGATTGCCCTGGAACGTCCGCTCGCTGTGGCGCTGCGTCGCGCGCAGGCCGAACTGCAGCTTGGGCAGCACCGCCCATTCGGTCTCGAGCGCCAGGTCACCACGCCACTGCCACCCGTCGCCCTTCACGTCATAGGTGTCTTCGTAATAGCCGCGGAACATGTAGTTTGCGGGGTTGAACGGGTCCCATGTCGGGAAGTTGAACGCCGCCCCGCCGTCGCGATTGAAATTGATGTCGACCGTCTTGGCGCCGACGGTACGGAAATCGAGGCTGAAACTGTCGGAGTTATAGCGGCTCCAGGTATAGGCGAGGTCGGTCGACAGCGTGGCGCGATCCGTCGTCCAGCGGCCGCCGGTCGCGAGCTGATAGGTGTTGGTCGCATCCGCCTTGGTGCTGCGATACCCTTGCGCCTCGGACCCCGAAGATTTGGTCAGCGATGCCGCCTGCGGCACGGTCGTCGGATCGAAGCCGGGATTCTGGCCCGGACGCAGCTTGATATCGCCGAACGACTGCCCTTCGAGCAGGACGACGTTGGTGAACACCGGCGGCGTCGAGTTCGGTCCCCAGTTTTCGACCGGCACATTGAAATTGTCGGCGTAACCGCGCCCGCGATACCCCTGATAGATGCCGTCGATATACAGTTCGATATCGGGCGTCGGCTTGTATTGCAGCGAGAAATTGCCCGACGGGCGGTACCGCTTGCCGCCGTCATTATACAGGCCGACATTGTTCGGGAAATAGAACAGGCCGTTCGGCAGGTTTTCGCGGACCTTCTGGCCCTGCGTCAGATAGTCCGAATAGAATGAATCGCGGACATAGCCGTCGTTGTAGCGCACGCCGTTATAATATTGCGACTGCGCATAGGTGACGTTGGCGAGGATGCCCATCTCGCCGTCGCCGACCTTCCACCGATCGGAGATCAGCACGTTGCCGCCCGGATCGTACTTGCGGCTCTGGTCGTTGTAGGTGCCGCGGAAACCGCCCGCGATCACCCGGCCGTTGAAGTCGAGCGGACGACGCGTACGCACGTTGACGAGGCCGGCAAGGCCCGGTTCAACGAGATCGGCGGTACCCGACTTGTAGACTTCCATGCTGGCGATCGCCTGTGCCGGGAAATCCTGCAGCTGGACCCGGCGCAGTTCGGCGGTGAACAGTTCGCGGCCGTTCACGGACGTCGCGGCGTCGGGCAGGCCGCGGATCAGGACGGTGTTCACTTCGTCGCTGAAGCGTTCGACCTGCACGCCCGCGATGCGCGCCAGGCTTTCGGCAGCGGTATAGTCGGGCAGCTTGCCGATATCGTCGGCGACGATCACATCGACGATCGCGTCCGAATTGCGCTTGATCGCCTGCGAACTGGCAAGGCTGCGACGCAGGCCGCGCACCAGGATTTCGCCCTGTTCCTCGTCCTTCTTCGTGGCGTCGGGCACCTCGATCGCCGCGCCGGCATCGGCGCCGGCGGGTTTTTCGGTCGGCGATGTCTGGGCAAATGCCGGTGCTGCCGGCAGCATGAACGGCACGATGGCGACCGACGCCATCAGCGTGAAGCGACGCATGATTCCTCCCCCATTGATATTCTTTTTCTGTCTGACAAATGGCTATGCGCGATTTGTCATACTTACAAGAGGCTTTTGTTGCGGGTATAAGTCTGGTTCGGAGCTGAGCGTTGCAGAAACGCAACTGTTACAATATATCAAAAAGATGTTATTGTTTGCAGCTTTCGGACCCACAAGCCTGTTTGCGGTAATAATATTAGTCACTTAGGTCCGGGTAATAGGTCGGGTACCGGCCAAGCGGATTGCACGACGGAAGGGGGGACGCGTGGTCGACGAAGCGCCGGGCGGGGTACGACGGATCGTCATCGTCGGTGGTGGCACCGCCGGATGGATGGCTGCGGCGGCGCTGTCGCGCGCGCTGGGACCGATCGGCCGCAGCGTTGCGCTGGTGGAATCCGATGCGATCGGGACGGTCGGCGTCGGCGAGGCGACGATACCGCCGATCCGCACGTTCAACGCCATGCTCGACATCGACGAGGACCGGTTCCTGCGCGAGACGATGGGCAGCTACAAGCTCGGCATCGAATTCGTCGACTGGAGCCGGATCGGTGCGCGCTATTTCCATCCGTTCGGCGCGGCGGGGCAGGATTTCCACGGCGTCCCCTTTCACCAGCTCTGGCTGCGTCACCGCG
>CAJYHD010000251.1 GCA_913773715.1 uncultured Sphingobium sp. | reverse complement strand
AGCTGCGCCCGGCGTGTCTCGAACGCGCGATCCGCCTGCGTCTGCGCCAATATGCCCGCCGACTGGGCGACCTGCATCGCGCCCTGGGTTTCGGGCGTCGATGCCAGCAACCCCTTGCGCGCGCGATAGCTTGCCGCCGCACCGTCGGCCTGCTGCATCTCGCCGCGCACCTGTGCGACTTGCTGCGTCAGTGATTGAATGGCACGATCGCGCTGTTCACGCGCGTTCGAAACCTGACCCTGGATATAGGTATCGACGATGCGGTTGGCGATCAGCGCGGCCTTTTCTGGGTCCTTTGACGATGCCGTCACCTCGATCGTGCTCGACCGACCGATGCGATCGACCTGCACCTTGTCGAGCAGGCGGTCGGCCACCGCCTCCTGCCGCAGACGCTCTGCATCTCTGGCGCGCAGAACAGGATCACCGTCGGCTGGAGGCGACGCGATGAACAGATCGCGGAACCACTGCATGATCTTGTGCCGTTCCTGCGAAGGCGGCGCGAACTCGGGATCTTTGTCCAGTTGCAGCGTCGTCGCCGCGCGTCGTGCCAGCCGCCGCGACTGAAGCATCTCGACCTTGGTTTCGATGTCCGCTTCCTGATTGGGATTGAGGACAGCGGTCGGCGTGGCAAAGGATATGTCGGTGTCCGGCGGCTGCACCACGACCTTGGCCGAACTGCTATAGGTCGGCGTGATGTTCATCAGCACGATCGTCGTCAGCAGGACGCCGATCGCGGTAATGGTCGCGATCAAGATCCAGCGCCGTCGCAGGATACGAAAGAAATCGCCGACCCCGAAATATCCCGTCCGCGTCCCCGGTTGCGGCGCGCGCGGTGCGGCGAAGAGCGGACCGTCATGGATCAGGTTCGAAGGTTGCATGATGGCATTGCCCGCAGACATGGCCGTCCCCTCTTTCCAATGGAATAAGCCTCCTGCGCGATCGGCTGGATCGCGGCAGAGGCGGATGTCATCCCGATCGACAGATGTTTTGGCGCACTATGGCGCCAAATCATCATCCGTCGTTTGTGCGCCAGTCACGCGGCGTCGAGAAAAGACCTTACATGCTCGTTGCCGCTTGTGATCCGAGCTACGCCCGGGGACATGGCTGCGGCGTCTTCCTTCGCAATACCATCAGGCTCACCGGTCAAACCGCGGCTGACCGCCCAAATGGCTGCCTGCGTGCGATTGAATACATGCAGCTTGCGCAGGATCGACTTGACGTGGACCTTGACTGTCGCTTCCGTGATGTTGAGCCGACGCGAGATGACCTTGTTGGGTTCACCCCGGATAAGGCCGCGCAGTATATTGATTTCCCGCGCCGACATGTTCGCGTCTTCGATGCGAACGTCATTGTTTGCAAGGTGCGATCCCGTGTCGAGCATCGCAAGGTCGAAAACGACATGCGAAGGAATGATCTTCTCGCCCAAGGCGACCAGCTTAGTCATGGCGATCAGGCTGGCGCAACAAATGTCGGAACTGACATAGCCCGACACGCCGGACCGGAAAGCCCGTGCGATCATCGTACTTTCGGTTTCATGCGCCAGCATGATGATCGATACGTCGGGCCGCAGATCATGAACCTGCGCACAAAGCTTCAACGTATTCTCGTCGGACTGCGAACTCACGAAGCAGATGCTGCCGCGATCGACCGGCACCGCGTAAAATAAAGCTTCCGAAAATTGTCCCGCAACCGTAATGACATTGCATCCGGCATCATTCAAGATTCGGCGCATTCCTTCGCGTTCGATTTCATTTGGATTGATGATCAAGCATTCGATATGATCGTTCAAGGTAGCCTCCTCCTGTCATCCGGTCCGCTGCCAGGTGTAGGCTGTGACGCCGTACCGCAGTTCTACCGGAACCCCATCAGGACAGCGTCTCCTTCAAGAGATTTTGCGCTTCCCGTTCGACAACCCTATATGCATATATAGCTATGCGGAGGGGCGGTGGAATCAAAGGAGGATTCCTAGATAATCCAAAAGGATGAGGGTAATATGCTTTCGGGACAGCCCCCGCTTTTGCGCAACTCGTTAGAATTGCCCGAAATTCTCAATTACCCTGTCCGCATCAACGGATTGGGTGTCCGATAAATGGACAATTTTTTCCTTACGATTAATCCTTACGGTTCGCCATCCCAGCCTTTTTGGGGCAATGAAATCCTTTGCAGGATTGTCCGCGACATACGTGCAGGCGAGTCCCGATAGCCCGAAAACGGCCTCCACATGATCGAACGCGCGCGGATTTGGCTTCCAGCAATCGCGGCCCCAGCGGTCCGTACATATGCCGAGGCGCAGTCCAAGCCGGTGAAGACCCAGCGCCCGTATCTTGCGTTTCTGCGCATCGAGGAAGCCATCGGTTATGACCGCAAAATGCGCGTCCGCCTGATGATGTTGCAGGAAGGCGGCCGCATCATCGGCTAGTGCGATGCGGGGATGATGCTGGCGATAGGTGATCAGCATCCGCGCGATCAGCTCGGGTCGCGCAGCATGGCCCAGCGCCCGCAAGCCATCATCGAAGATCCGGGTCCGCTGCCCAGATCGGAACAGCGCGCACATGACTGGTCCCAGCCCATCTATACCCAGCGCGTTCCTGGCCCACACGCCCGTTGCCGTCAGACCGCTCAGGACATAATCGCGCTCCAGATACAATGTGTCGTCAAGGTCGAAGACGATGACGCTCTCACCGATGCTTCGCCCGCGCCGACGCTCAGACGAAGACGGCATCGTCGAAGCGCAGCATCAACATGTCTGTCTGCCATTCGTCGCTTGCCGTACTGGTCACGCCCAGCCGCTCCTCCAGCATCCATTGGCTGAAGCGCGCACCCGCCTGATGCACGAGCGGATAGCCGCCACCGAAGCGCGCGTTGATCTCGAAGATGGAGGGTCGCCCTTGCGGATCGAGGCGCACCTGGAAGCACATCGCCCCCCGCGCTCCCCGCAACCGCCCACCCAACTGCCATGCGATGTCGCGCAGTTGAGCGTCATCACTCGTCACCCCCTTCTCCACCTCGCCCGATCGCACGCGCAGCCGTTCGTGCGGAATTGCCGCCTTGAGGCCGCCGTCATCATCGAAATAGAGGCTGATCGTGAACTCCCGCCCCTCCAGATATTCCTGAAGAATATAGGGTTCGGTCCAGTCCAGTCCCATGATTTCGTCGCGGCCATGTACCATCATGATGCCGCGGCTCGAACTGCCATGGCGCGGCTTGGCGATCAGCGGCAGCTTCATTTCCATATGACGGCTAAGGAACTCGTCGACCGCCACGGTGCGCGGCGATGGCAGGTCCGCATCGGCCAGAAAGCGCGCCGTCGCCAGCTTGTCCCGCGCCATGCGGACAAGGCCGGGATCACTGACAGCGACATGACAGCCCAATTCGGCGAACAGGTCACGCGCCTCGCTATAGGTAATGAGTTCGGTATCGATCGTCGGCACGATCAGCTGGACGCGTTCGCGTTCGCAAATCTCCAGCATGCGCGGAATGAAGGCTTCATTCTCCGCGCCCGGCACGGCGAAGGCCTTGTCCGCCTCGATGCAGGCTGGGCTCCATTCGGGCTGCATGTCGCACGCGTACATCGTCAGATCGACGTTGAGCGCGGCGGCGGACTCGCGAAAGCTGCGCATCAGGCCGACGCGCCGCCCTGCCGAACTCAGCATCATGCGGAACGACCGTCCCGGTCGTCGTCGTTGTCCCAGTCCCAATCCACCCAGCATCGTTAGTCCCGCATTATGGGTTTTCGTAAATATTTGCATGTCAGGCGACCTCTCTTATCAAAACAAATGCTTCCGCCGCCGATCGGCTGACGCAGCTTCCCCTCACCTGTGCCAGCGCCCGCAACGTCTCGAAGGAACGCTCATTGGGAAAGGCGCGGACTTGCGACACGAAGCATCCGAACGCTTTTATCTTTCGCTCCAGATAGCCGCTGATGTCGATGTAGATGTTCGGCTGGAACGGCGGACTGAGATAGGGTGCGGCCCAATTGGTTTCGGAGACGGTTTCATAAGCCAGTATCCGCTTTGGGTAGGCGTCACCCAGCGGCCGCGCCGCCACCATCGTCGCCTCGAAGATCAGTTCATGGTCGAAATGCAGGTCGGCGACGAAGGGGATGAACAGCGTGTCGGGCCTGGCCGATTGCACCGCTGCCGCAATCCCGGCGTTGAGGTCCGATCGCGGCACCTGATCCAGCGCTGCTGCGGGAAAGTCGAGGAAGCGGGTATGCGCGACGCCCAGCACCCCATGCGCTTTGCGCGCCTCGTCCTGAACCTGATCGACCTGCGCCTGACTGAAGCGCGGCGCATGGCCGCGTGTCGCGACCACCACCTCGACATGGCAGCCTTCGTCCACAAGGCGGGCGATCGTACCGCCGCAACCCAGCACCTCGTCATCGGGATGCGGTGCGACGATCAGCGCGCGTTTGATCCTGTCGATCACGCGCCCGCTCCTTCCCGCCCAAGTATGACATGATTGGGCAAGGGCGCCGCCCGATCGGTCCGCCACTCCAACACACGCAGTCCCTGCCCGTCGCCGCAGCGCACGGTAAAACCAAGGCCGCTCTTCTCCACGATCTGCCCAGGCAGCGACGCTGCATGATGATCCAACGGAACCAGCACTGCTTCATCGATCACGATCGCGTCTTTTCCCAACGTCGTCCAGGCGCCTGGATAGGGCGCACCACAAGCCCGGACGGTGCGCCACACCGTCGTCGCTGGCTGCGCCCAATCGATCCGCCCATCTTCCGGTCGCCGCCGCGCCGCATAGGTGGCGCAGCGTTCGTCCTGCACCATCGGCTTTGCCTGACCTGCGGCGAGGTCGCCCAACACCTGCGGCAACATCGCTTCCAACCGCGCCATATGCTTGGCGTAGAGCGTCGCCGCCGTCTCATCCGGCGCAAGGTGGAAGTAATCCTGGGCGAGCAGCGGGCCGCTATCCACGCCTTCATCGATCAGGAACAGCGACGACGCCGTGATCGGTTCGTCCAGCAATATGGTCCACGGGATGACCGCGCGCCCCCGCAAGCGCGGCAAGGGCGCTGGATGATAACCGATTACGCCATGCCGCGCCGTGGCCCGAAACGCCTGCCCGCAAATCTGCGACCAGCCGATAACGAAGATATAGTCGGCATTGATCGCGCCCAGCGCCGCGATCGCATCGGGCGCATTGCTGTTGGCGACGCGATGCACAGTCGCACCGGCCTGCGCCGCGTCCTCCTCCAGATCCACGAAATCCGAATGCCGCGCCGCCAGATCGAGCGGCAGCGTGAAGAGCGCCGCCACCTCCCACGCGGGAGAAGCGGCAAGGCATCGCAGCGCGATCCGCGTACTATCAACCGCGCCCACGACTATGGCCTTCATGCGCCCTCCTTATCGAAGCCTGATTGGGTTGTCGCTCGCCCTGAATCGCGACCATGACGGTTTGCGCCAATATGCGCAGATCGAGCGAGA
>CAJYHD010000250.1 GCA_913773715.1 uncultured Sphingobium sp. | reverse complement strand
TCGTCACCGGGGCCGAGAAACTGCATCGCGGGACGGGCCATGTGCCGCTCTGCGCCTTCGTGCCGCCACGCCTGGCTCCGCTCAAATTCGGAATAGGCTGCGGTGTCCATGCCGAAGACGAACATGCCGAGCGTGAGCAGCTGTGCCGGCGACATGAGAGATATCGTGATCATCAGCGATCTGCGTAGCCGCTTCGGGCCGCCCGGCCCTGGATCCGCTCTAGTTTGCGCAGAACCTTATCGGCCAGATCATCGACGTTCATTCCGGGCCCCGCGTGGACATGGATCGTGACCGAGCCAATCCCAGCGGCACGGGATGCGCCAGCGGCGGCCGGTCGGGCGGCAGCCTGGATGGGCGTCAGGGAGATCGCGCCCGCAGCGGCCACACCCGTGGCCATGCGACTGATCGCGCGGACCGGCGCGTGACGGTTGCGATCGATGCCGCGTGTTAGACCCGCCGTGACGTGGCCGCCCATCGCCATGAACAGTCGAGACGGTGACTTGATGCCCAGATAGTTTTTGAAAGCACGAACGCCAGTTCTGGCTACCTCGATCAGCTTCCACGCCAACGCCATCGGATTGATAGCCATGAGCAGCCCTTGCATCATCATCGACCCGATGTTCTTCAGCCAGTCGGGCATGCCCTGGAGCTTGGCCTTCACCCAATTCACGCCCGTGGTGAATGCGGCTCTGATGCGGTCCCAATTGCTGTAGATCAGGTATGCGGCAACGCCGACGGCGGCAGCCACAGCGAGCACCGGCAAGCTGATCCCGCCGATAAGCGGTATGAGGGCGCGGGCGCCGAGCATCACAAGCTGAAAGCCACGGCCAAGCATGCCGAACGCTCGTACTGCGAGTCCGCCTGCTTGGACTGCGACACGGCCGAACAGGCCGAGGTGGCGGCCGAACGCCGAGACACCCTCTACCTTCTTAAAGTACGGCAGGATGCGGGCAAACGGGCCGAGGAGGCCGCCTAGCGCGAACTTCGCCGCGCCCAGGCCGAGCCGAAATGCGACCAGGCCGGTGATGGCCGACACGATGCCGGACGACAGCTGTGGGTTCTGCCTGCTCCATGCGCGCACCGCGTTGGCGATCTCGACCACCTTGCGGGATCCGGACGTGACGATGGGCAGGAAGTGCTGGCCCAGCTCGATATTCAGAGCCTTCAGCGCGTTCACGCCCAGACCCCACGCGCCCTCGGTGGTGGCGATCGCGGAAAGGTATTCCTTCTGCATCGAGCCGGCGTAGCGGGTGTTGTCTCCGACCAGAGAAAGGTTCGCCTGCAGCTTGTCCAGGTTGGTCAGCATCGGGGCGATAGCTCCGACCGATTCCGACCCGAACAGATCGGTCAGCACGCCTGCCTGCTGGGCCTTGGGCAATCGCGACAGGCGTTGCAGGATGTCGGTGATCGCGCCGCCCGCGTCCCGCTGCATCCTTTCGGACAAGCCGGTCGCTTCCAAGCCCAGCGATTTCAGAGCACCCGCCTGGCTCTTGGTCGCCGCCTGCCCCTTCGTCATAGCGAGCATCATGTTCTTGATGCCGGTGGCGGCGACCTCCTCCTCCACTCCGACGCTGTTGAGCAGTTGTGCCATGGCGGCGACCTGCGGCGCGGTGACGCCGGCCACCTTGCCCAGGGAACCGATCCGGGTGACGATGCCGGAGACCTCCACCGCCTTGCCACCATAGGCGTTGGTCAGGGCGTTCACCTGATCGGACAATCGCACGACGTCCGCCTGCCCCATGCCGAAGGCGGTGCGCCACTTGGCCATCATCTCGCCGGCCTCGTCGCCGCTGATGTCGAAGGCCACGCCCAGCTTGGCCGCGTCCTCAGCGAAGCGAAGCAGTTCCTTGCGCGGAATGTTGGCACGCCCGGCTGCGGCGACGATGGCCGCGATGCCTTCGGACGCCATGGGGATACGGGTGCTGAGATCCAGCACGTCATCCGACATCCGGGCAAAGGCTCTGGGCGTCGGAAAATCGACCACCTTGCGAACGTCGGCCATCGCGCTCTCGAAGGTCATCGCCTGACGCGTGGCAGCGATGAGCGGCAATGATGCAGTGGCACCCGCCAGCATGCCGTCACGTCCCCGCGATCGCAGATTCTGCGCGCGGGCCAGAATCGCAGCCTTGTCGGCAGCCAAGCCGGCGAGGCTGCGCTGCCGCTGCAGCTGGCGGTTCGTGCCTTCGAGCTGACGTTCAAGCGCGCGCTCGCTATTCATCAGCACGGTGACGTTGCCGGTGCTGGCGGACAACTCGCGCCGGACGCCCGCCAGCTCACGCTCCAGCTTTTTGGATTCGCCGGTAAGGGAGCGGATCGAGGACGAACCCTTGCGGCCCAGGCCGACGATGTTGCGCAGTGCGCCCGACATCTTGTCGACGCCGAGGAAGTTCACGACGAGGGCGAGCTTGTTGCTCACGCGTCATCCTCCTTCGCCGCGTGCATCCGGTTCCAAGTGACGATCGCCCGTTCTCGCCATCCGATCAGCGCGTCGATCGACATCGCCGCCAGCTCGGCATGGGACCAGTGAAAGACGGCGGCGATCTCGGCCATCAGGTCTTCGGCCGATGTTCCGCGAGAAATGCCTCCATCGCCTGCCTCTCCATCGGGGTCGTAAAAAAACCCCGGATGGTGCCAGCGATTTGGGAAAAATCATCAGCCTCAAGGTTGTCCGCCTCGAAATCATTAAGCGGGGGGTCGGTGACGCGCGGGATCAGCTTGAGCATAGCCGTGACGTCGGTCTGGATGATGTCCTGCAAGTCCAGGTTCCGCAGTTCGCCAGCCTTGGGTTTGCGAATGTTGATCTTATCGATCGACTGCTCGCCACGGATGATGGGCGTGGACAGCGTGACGGTCTGAAAGCGGGTGGTAGTTTCGTCGGCCATGTGCGGGGCTCCTGCTGAGCGGGGCGGAAATGGGCCGGGAAGGGGCAGAAGACTGGCATGCCTCCCCGGCCCACCACTCAGGCAGCGCCCCGCAACGGACTGCCCGGTGGATC
>CAJYHD010000249.1 GCA_913773715.1 uncultured Sphingobium sp. | reverse complement strand
GCTTGGAGTTCTTGAGCGCAGTGGAATAGTTGAAGCCAGCCACCGAAGCAGCCGGACGCCCCACTACGCCGTTCAGATTCGGACCGACGCCGTTGCGGCCACCTTTCTCGACGCTGTGGCATGCTTTACATGCAGCGAAGGCAGGCGGCGCGGTCTGCGCGGATACGGTCGAGGAAATAGCGAAGACCGCGAAAGCAGCGATCGAGGTCAGGCCGAGGCCAATCGATTTATGCACCCTAGACTCTCCGTCTTATGTTTCGTTGATTGTTATTTACCGGTAAACTGTGCCAGATCAAGGCAGAGTTTTATACCACGCCGAAAATGTACCGCAAATGTATGAGTAAAGGAGATGAGAATGGCTGGAAAGGCTTTGCGTCTGGGCATGGCGGGCGGCGGCGAAGGCGCGTTCATTGGCGCGATCCATCGTAATGCGGCTGCTCTGGACGGGGACTGGCGGCTCGTCGCGGGCGCGTTTAGCGGGGATGCGGCGCGCAACCAGCGGTCGGGCAACTCGCTTGGCATCGAATCCGCGCGGACTTATGACAGCTTGGACGACATGCTGAGTGGGGAAGCCGCACTGCCGCCAGAAGAGCGAATCGACGCGGTCGCGATCGTGACGCCCAACCATCTGCACAAGCCGATGTCGATCGCAGCGCTGGACGCGGGCTTCCACGTGTTCTGCGAAAAGCCGATGGCGCTCGATTTCGCCGAAGCGCAGGAGATCGCCGCCGCCGCCGCTCGCTCCGGTCGCCATTATGGCCTCGCCTTCACCTATAGCGGCTACCCCATGGTGGAAGAGGCGCGCGCGCGGGTGGCGCGGGGTGATTTTGGCAAGATCCGGCTGGTGCAGGTCGAATATTCGCAGGGTTGGCTCGCCAAGGCGATCGACCGCGACGGCAACAAGCAGGCGGAATGGCGCACCGATCCGGCGCGTGCGGGACTGGGCGGATGCTTGGGCGACATCGGCACCCATGCCTTCCATCTGGCAGAGCATGTGTCGGGTGAGCGAGTCGAGCAATTGTGCGCCGACCTTGCCATCCACGTCGAGGGACGGCGCCTGGACGACGATGTCAGCGTGTTACTTCGCCTCTCCGATGGGGCGCGCGGCGTGCTGAAGGCCACGCAGGTCGCGGCGGGTGATGAGAACGGGCTGAAGCTGCGCATCCATGGCGAACATGGGGGCCTGGAATGGTCGCAGATGGAGCCGAACACGCTGCTGCTGCGCTGGCTCGACAAGCCTGCCGAGATCGTGCGCGCAGGTGGTCCTGGCCTTGCCGACACGACACAGTATCGGCTGCGCACGCCGTCCGGCCATCCCGAAGGCTATATCGAGGCGTTTGCCAACCTCTACCGCGCGTTCGCCCGCCGCATCCGGTCCGACGCACCGGCCGGGCCCGGCGACAAGGGTGAGGCGGACTGGTTTCCTTCCGTTCCCGATGGTGTCCGCACCATGGCGTTCGTCGAGGCGGTGATCGCGAATGCGGGGTCAGACACCAAGTGGACCGGCCTCCCGGAAGGTTGAAAGCATGCCGGGGCAGTCCCCTGCCCCGGCATCTACGACCTTTTGCAGCTTGCATCCGCGACTTGCCGTGAGTCATTGTCCGGCCCGTCTGAATTATCGAGCGACGGCGGGGAGTTAGGCGCGGCAGCGAGGGCCGTGGACAGGAGGAGACGGATCAATGACCGAACCTACAAGACGGGATGTCATCGGCACGCTGGGGGTCGGCGCGGCCCTTGCGGCGGTCGGTGCAGCTGCTCCGGCCTGCGCCGCCACTCGCAAGATCGGCTATGCCGTCGTGGGTCTCGGCTCCTATGCCACGCGGCAGATCATGCCCAACTTCGCCAATTGCGAGCATAGCCGCCTCGTCGCGCTGGTGAGCGGCACGCCCGCCAAGCTGGAACAATATGGCACGCAATATGACGTGCCGAAAACGCACCGCTACAGCTACGCCGATTTCGACAAGATCAAAGACAATCCCGACATCGATGCGGTGTACATCATCCTGCCCAACGCGCTGCATGCCGAATATAGCATCCGCGCAGCGCAGGCGGGGAAACATGTCATGTGCGAAAAGCCGATGGCGGTGTCGGTCGCGGAATGTCAGGCGATGATCGCCGCGTCGAAGAAGGCGAACCGCAAGCTGATGATCGGATACCGGTCGCGCTTCGAACCCTATAACCGGCTCGCCATCGATCTGGCGCAGAAGGGCTATGTCGGGAAGACGCAACTCATCAGTTCCGCACATGGTTTCCCGATCCGGCCGGGCCAGTGGCGGCTGGACAAGCCGCTGTCAGGCGGCGGATCGATGATGGACATCGGCATCTACAGCCTGAATGCCGCGCGCTACCTCACGGGCGAGAATCCGGTCGAGGTGACGGCGATCGAAAGCACCGACACGTCCGATCCGCGTTTCCGCACGGTGGAGGACCGGATCGCCTTCCTGTTGCGTTTTCCTTCAGGCATCGTGGCCGACTGTATTTCCAGCTACAGTTCCAACCATAACAGCTATCGCGTCAGCGGGACGGAGGGCTGGATCGATATGGAACCGGCCACATCCTATGTCGGGCAGACGATGCGGATCAAGAAGGGCGAGAAGCCGGAAAACCGGACATTGCCGGATGGCGGCAAGACCCAGTTTGCGGGCCAGCTCGATCATCTGTCGCAGTGCATCATGGAGAACCGAACGCCGATCGTCGCGGGTGAGGAAGGGCTGACCGACATGCGGATCATCGAGGCGATCTATCGATCGATGAAAAGCGGCCAGCCGGTGAAGATCAGCGCATGATCGGGCGGCGTTCGGTTCTGGGCGGGCTGGCGAGTTTGCCGCTGCTCAATGGGCACGCCTTTGCCGCGCCCCTTCTGACGGTCGGCAAGATCGAGCGGATCGACCCGGCGCTCGATGCGATCATCGATGCAGCGGCCCCGATCGAGGTGATCGCCGATGGGATACGCTGGGCGGAAGGGCCGGTCTGGGTGCCTAAGGGCGGTTATCTGCTGTTCACCGATGTGCCCGCCAACATCGTCTATCGCTGGAAGCCCGGCGGCGGGAAGGAGACGTTCCTGTCGCCCGCCGGATTGCAGACGCCGATCCCCGCCGCCATTCGCGAGGCAGGCTTGAACGGCCTCGCCCTCGACCGCAGCGGCACCGCGCTGCTGGCGGCGGACAGCGGGACGCGGGCGATCGTTCGCGTCGATCTGGTGACGAAGAAGCGGACCATTTTGGCGGATCGGTTCGAGGGCAAGCGGTTCAACAGCCCGAACGATCTGTGCCTCGCGAAATCGGGTGCGATCTACTTTACCGACCCAACCTACGGGCTGGCGCAGGGCGACATGTCGCCGTTGCGAGAATTGCCGCATAACGGGCTGTACCGGCTCGATCCCGACGGCAAGGTGGCGCTGATCGACGGGAGCCACCGGCGGCCCAACGGCGTCGCGCTGTCGCCCGATAACAAGCGGCTCTATCTCGCGCAGTCGGACGAGGATGCGCCGGAGGTTTTCGTCTATGACCTGGGGCCGGATGGCATGCCGACCGGCAGCCGCCGCTTCATCGACATGAGCAAGGAGCATGCGGCAGGCTTACCCGGTTTGCCGGACGGGATGAAGGTCGGCGCCACCGGAACCATCTTCGCCAGCGGTCCCGGCGGTATTCATATCTGTGCGCCCGATGGCAAGGTGATGGGGATCGTCGGCACCGGAAAATCGGCGGCAAACTGCTGCATCGGCGAGGATGGCCGGACGCTGTTCATCACCTCCTCCGACAAGGTGGTGCGGGTCAGGCTCAAGGCCCGGCAATAAGGCTCCGATCTGCGCAGGGGAACGGACCGGGCGATTGGCCCGTTCCCCCTGTTCCCCAAGCAGAAGGGCCGATAATGACGAGAGACCCCGCCGCGTTCGACCCGCCGCCTGCCGCCAAGCAATTCTATGCGGAAAGCCTGGCACATCTGGTGGAATCCGGCATCCCCTTCATGCTGTCGGGTACCTATGCTCTGGGGTGCCATACCGGCATTTCGCGACCGACCAAGGATCTGGACGTCTTCTGCAAGGCGGGCGATGCGCCGCGTATCCTCGCGTATTTTCGGCACCTGGGGCATGAGGTCGAGTTCGAGGACGAGCGCTGGATCGGCAAGGTGTGGAAGGACGAAAATTTCTTCGACGTTATCTACAACATATCCTCGGCTAGCCTGCCCGTGACGGAGGAGTGGTTTCGCGACACGTCAACGGCGGAGGTCTATGGCACGCGGGTGCGGATCACCCCGCCGACCGAGTTCATCCTGTCCAAGCTCTTCATCCAGGATCGCTACCGCTACGATGGGGCGGACGTCGCGCACATGATCCTGAAGCAGCATGAGGCGATCGACTGGCAGCGATTGCTCGACGCGATGGAACTGCATTGGGAAGTGCTGCTGATCCACCTGCTCAACTTCCGCTTCATCTATCCGACCGAGCGGCACTGCATTCCGCTGTGGCTGTTCGAGGAATTGCTTGGCCGGTTGCAGACGCGGGCGGAACTGCCGGTGCCCAATATCCGCGTGTGCCGGGGGCGGTTGCTGTCCCCGCGCGACTATCTGGTGGACATTACCGAATGGGGCTTCGCCGACGTGGTCGGCAAGGGACTGGAGGAAAGCCATGACCGCAACAAGTGACACGCCGCCAAGCGGCAGCCTGACGCTCGCCGCGATCGGCGACCTGCATGTGACCGATACGTCGGAGCATCGCTATCGCGACATGTTCGTGGAGATTTCGGAAAAGGCCGACGTGCTAGCGCTGTGCGGCGATCTCACCAATTTCGGCAAGACGCGCGAGGCGGAGATATTGGCGGAGGACTTGCGGTCCTGCACCATTCCCATCGTTGCGGTGCTGGGCAATCACGATCATGAATGCGGGCAGCCCGAGGAAGTGGTGCGTATCCTCCATTCGGCGGGCGTCACCGTACTGGACGAGCAGGCGGTCGAGATCAAGGGCGTCGGCTTTGCCGGGGTCAAGGGCTTCGTCGGCGGGTTCGGGCGCGGCGAGCTGGGCGCGTTCGGGGAAACGGCGATCAAGGGCTTCGTCGAGGAATCGATCAACGAGGCGCGCAAACTGGAAAACGCGCTGCGGTCGCTGCGGACCGAGCGAACGGTGGCGGTGCTGCACTATGCGCCGATCGCCGAGACGGTGGCGGGCGAACCTCCGGAGATTTTCCCGTTCCTGGGATCGTCGCGGCTGGCCGATGCGATCGACCGGTTCGACAATGTGCGCTTTGCGGTTCATGGGCATGCCCATCGCGGCGCGTTCGAGGGAAAAACGCCGCGCGGGGTGCCGGTATATAATTGCGCGCAGTTCGTGGTGTCGGAGCAGTTCGGGCGGCCCTATGCCTTGATTTCGGTCTAAGATGGACAGTGAAGTGGACAGAAATTCCCTATTTGCGCATCTATCATTTCCTACATGTCGAGCGATAACAAGGAGTTACGTATAGGAACACTGTCCATCGGGCACCGAAATGACGCATAGAGCATGTTTTTGTCAGCGAATTCGGCTGGTTAAGCGTGTATCGGGCATGCGCAGATAGACGATGAGCGAAATGCCGATCATCGCTGTCACATACCAGTAGAAGCCGCTTTCGACGCCATTCTGCTTGAGGAAGAGCGCGACATATTCCGCCGTGCCGCCGAACAGCGTGTTGGCGAGCGCATAGGGCAGCGCGACGCCCAAGGCACGGATGTTGGCGGGAAAGAGTTCGGCCTTCACGACCGCATTGATCGAGGTATAGCCGGTGACGATGACAAGGCCCGCCAGAACGAGCGCGAACGCTTCGTAAGGCGAGGTGACGTGCTTCAGCGTGGTGAAGATCAGCGTCGTGAAGAGGACGCCGCCGACGCCGAAGCCGACCAGCAGCGGCTTGCGCCCGATGCGGTCGGACAGCCAGCCCGCGAGCGGCTGAAGAGCCATGTAGAGAAACAGCGCCGCCGCCATGATCGCGGTCGCGCTCTGGCGACCGAAGCCCGCGCTGTTGACGAGATATTTCTGCATGTAGGTGCTGTAGGCGTAGAAGGCGAGCGTGCCGCCCGCCGTCAGCGCGATCACCAGCAGAACCTCGCGCGGATGATCTAGGAAGAGCGCCAGGCCGCTGGATTTGCGCCTGTGGCTCGCAGCCTCGTCCTCGAACGCTTGCGTTTCGCGCAGACCCCGGCGCAGGCGATAGACGCCGATCGCCATGCCGCCGCCGATGACGAAGGGAATGCGCCAGCCCCAGCTTTCCAGCTGCGCCTCGCTCAGCAGCAGTTGCAGGGCCAACAGGACGCAGAGCGCCAGCAACTGTCCCGCGATCAGCGTCACATATTGGAAGCTGGAAAAGAAACCGCGCCGGTCGCTCTGCGCCATTTCCGACAGATAGGTGGCGCTCGCGCCATATTCTCCGCCGACCGACAGCCCCTGCAACAGACGGGCGACCAGCAGCAGGGCTGGCGCGGCGATGCCGATCGTGGCGTAGCCGGGGATGAGCGCGATCATCAGCGATCCGCCGCCCATCATCATGACCGACAGCGTCAGCCCTGCCTTTCGCCCGCGCCGGTCGGCATAGATGCCCATGATCCAGGCGCCGATCGGCCGCATGACGAACCCCACGGCAAAGATCGCCGCCGCGTTCAGAAGCTGGGCGGTCTTGTCGGTCGCTGGAAACAGGACCGGCGCGAAATAAAGGGTGAAGGCGGAATAGACGTACCAGTCATACCATTCGATGAGGTTGCCGATCGAGCCGCCGAGGATGGATTTCAGGCGCTCCGCAGGGGAGATGGCTGGTAGGGACGAACTGGCGTTGGTCTGCATGCCCGATTGATACGCATGGGACGGCAGATTCCGCCAGAGCCTTTGCCGTCGATCAGGCGGCGGCGAGCGCGAGTTGACCGAGGCGGATGGCGCCGAGCGGGCCGGCTTCGCTGCCAAGGCCGGGGGCGACGATGAGTTGCTCCAGCGCGGCGGCGTCGAGATCCTCGATATAATCGTTGAGGAGGTCGGCGGTGCGGCTGGCGATCATGGGGAGCAGCGACGGGCGCGCCTGCATGACGCCGCCGCCCATGACGAAGCGTTCAGGCGACAGAGCGAGGATCAGCATTGCGGCCCATTCAGACAGGTCGGCGGCGACCAGCGACCAGAAGGGATCGTCATCCTGCAGGTCGGCGACGGGGGCCGGTGCGCGGTCGCGCAGGGCGGGGCCGCCGATCAGCCCTTCGATACAATCGCCATGCGCGGGGCAACGGCCGGGAAACGCGTCACCGGGCTGGCGGCGGATGCGCATATGCCCGGCTTCAGGATGGAGGTGGCCGTGCAGCGCCTGCCCATTGACGACGATGCCGAGGCCGACGCCGGTGCCGATCGTCGCATAGGCGTGGACGGCGCACCCCTGCGCCGCGCCCCATTCGCCCTCCGCCAGAGCCGCGCCGCCGACGTCGGTGTCGATGCCGACCGGTACGGCGAAGCGACTGGCGAAATGGCCGTGGACATCATAGCCCGCCCAACCGGGCTTGGGCGTGTTGCCCATCCGGCCGAAGTGCGGCTTGCGCGGATCGAGATGGAGCGGACCGAAGCTGGCGATGCCGATCGCGGCAAAGGGGGTATCCTTGCCCCATTCCGTAAGCTGATCGGAGACGAGGTTCAGCGTGCTTGCGTCGCCGGTCGGCCAGCGTTCCTGCCGCAATATCGTGCGGCCTTGCGCGAGCGTGGCGATGCATTTGGTGCCGCCGAGTTCTACACCTGCGATCAGCGGTTCCCGATCGCTCATGCCAGCCATACCCGGTCGCCTTCGATGCGCAGGTGCAGTTCGGGCGCGGGCGCGCCGCCGAAATGACGCCGCGCTTCCTCGATGTCACGGGGCGGGTCGGCAAGGCCGGTCATGTCGGCGAAGCTTTGGACGACGAGGTCGGGCAGGACGAACCAGCTATAGGCCTGATAGGGCGCTTCGACCGGATTGGCGAAGACGAGGCCGGTGCCGTTGATCGGCCGCCATGGGCCGAGCAGCGCGTCGGCGACCATGCCGTACAAACCATTGGGGCCCGTGGGACCATCATCGGCGAACACCTTCTGCTGCGTCGACCAGAAGAGATAATAGCGACCATCATGCACAATGACGTGCGGGCGTTCCAGTTCGTTGTTGAGGCCATCGGCGGATATGAGCGGCGACATCAACTGCCAGCCCTCCCCCGCCCAACGCGCCATGCCGACCGCGCCGTTCCAGAAAGAGGAGGATCGGCCAAGCGAAGCGGCGAAGAAAACATAATCCTCGCCCGTCGCGGGATCGCGGAAGAAGCCCGGATCGCGGAATGCTTTGATCGTGCCGATCGCGCCGCCGCCCTCCATCTCGGCGACATAATCGATCCCGTCGGGCGTCACCATTTCTAGGGGGCTGGACCAGGGCGAGAAGCGGATGTCGCTCCCTTCGATCGAGAGCGCCGCATGCGTTTCGAACAGGCGCTGGCGATAGCTGATCGCCGCCTCCCCCCGCGCACCCGCCGCCGTGAAATAGAGCGTTACTTGTTCATGATCGGGCGAGACGATGGCCGATCCCGACCATTCGCGGCTGCCGGGCGAAAAGCCGTCCGCGAACAAGGGGCCGAGGTCGCGCCATTGATCGCCCACCCGGTGCATCAGGCGCAGGCGCGCATGGGCGTGGCGCGCATCGGGGTCCGGCAGCGTGGGCGCGGACAGGAGGATGAAGAGCGTGCCGCCCGCGATGATGGCCTGCGACCCGTCCTCCTCCTGCACCGGCCAATAATCCCACAGGTCGATGCCGGGGATCAACGGATCAGGTTTGGCGAAGCGTGGGGCGCGGGGAACCGCCTGCGATGCGATGCCCGCGACATGGGCGGCGGTCCAGGGGCTGGTCATGATCTTGGGTCCCGTCGCAAATAGATAGGCGTTTGGTGGACGATGGCCCCCGCCAGCGCGTGCAGTCGCTGACGGAGGCCATGATTTCCCGGCATCTGACAGAGGCCGGGAAATAAAGTCAAAAATTGTAGCGGACCGAGGCGGAAATGGTGCGCCCGTTGATCGACCGCGCCCGCACGATGCCATTGGCGGGGATGGCCGCGTCTTCCGCTTCGGTGAAGCCCTTCACGTCGAAGAGGTTGTTGGCGTTCACCGACAGCTGGATGCGATCCACGGGCTTTATCGTCACGAAGGCGTTGACCTGCGTGAAGCCGGGGAGCTTCAGCTGGTTGGTGTCCTGCGTGAAGCTGCTCGACGTGCCGACGACGTTCGCGCCGAAGGAGACGATGCCCGCGTCATATTGCGGCGTCACTTGGTAGATGAACTTCGCCTGGCGGCGCGGGCGGTTGCCGACGACGGCGGGGTTCAGCACGTCGCTCGCGATCTTGGCATCGGTATAGGTGCCGCCCGCCGTCAGGCTGAAGCCGCCGATGCGGTAGCCGCCCTCCAGTTCGAGACCCGACGCGCGATAGTTGCGGTTGAAGAAGGTCTGCGTCGTCGCTTCGAAATTCTGCTCTTCGGTACGGGCGTGAAAGGCCGTGGCGTTGAGGGTCAGGCCGCCGCTGCGATATTTGACGCCGCCTTCGAGCTGACGGACATAGTCGATCGCCGCGCCCGTGTCGGTGAGGTTGCCGGTCGTGATGCTGACGGCGGGGCCGAACAGCAGGCGGTCGGCATTGGCGCGCGCGCCGCGGCTGTAGCGGGCGAAGAGCGCGGCACTGTCGTCCAGCCGGTAGTTCACGCCAACCGAGTAGGAGAGATAGTGATAGTCATAGTCGACCGGCGCGCGGGCAGCGGGAATGACGCCGACCTTGGTTTCCGGCACGGAGATGACGCCGTCGCCGTTCACGTCGCGGCTGATGACGCCGATGCGCCCGCCGCCCAGATCTGCGCCGCCGATGCTGCCCCGTGCGCTGCCGAAAT
>CAJYHD010000248.1 GCA_913773715.1 uncultured Sphingobium sp. | reverse complement strand
TCGTCCCTAACGGTCTTGTCCAGCATCATGGTCATGTCGTCTGTCCCCGTGTTGCGTCCGAAAGTCGGTTCATTTGGGGAAACGAAAGGGCGGCGCATTTCCACAATGCGCCGCCCTGCATTTTTCGAGAAATTTTCGACGGTTTTGTTGACCTCTTTTCGTCACCCCGGACTTGATCCGGGGTCCCGCTGCCTAATCGAAGTGAAAGAAGCGCGATCCCGGATCAAGTCCGGGATGACGAAGGTAGAGGGTAAAGAATATGGGAGCCTTAAGCCTTCCAGACCTTGTCCACCGCCGCGTTGAAGGCCTCCATTTCCTGCATCGATCCCACCGACACGCGTGAGACATTGGGCCAGACCGGCCAGTTGCGCCCGATCTGCACGCCTTGCGCCAAAATCGCGGCCTGCATATCCTTGGCGGGCTTGCCCCAATCGACCATGAACATGTTCGCCTGGCTGCCGGGAATGACCTTGATCCCCTTGGCCTTCAGATGGCTTACCGACCTTTCTCGCGCGGCGTTCATTTCGGCGCGGCGCTGCTTGATGAGCGCCGCCTGCGTCACCGATGTCGTACCGCACGCGACAGCCGTCATCGGCAGCATCGCCGTCACCTGACCGCCGTCATAGCGCATCATCTTTTCCATCAGCGCAGGGCTGGAAAAGGTGAGGCCCAGCCGCATGCCCGCCATGCCGAACAGCTTGGAAAAGGTGCGCAGGATCAGCACGTCGTCGCGGTTCGCGGCGAGCTTGGCGGCGTTGGGACCATCGACCCAGTGGATATAGGCTTCGTCCACGACCAGTACCGAATCCTTGGGCTTGTTGGTGGCCAGCCATTCGATGTCGGCGATCGGCGTTACCGTGCCGGTCGGGTTGTTGGGCGAGCAGATATAATAGACGCCCGCATTGGGGTCCGCCGCCAGCATCGCCTTCACGTCATGCTTGTAGTCGGCGGTCAGCGGCACCTTCGTCACCTTGGCACCCAGCCAAGCGCCCGTCCGCCAGATCGCTTCATAGGTCGGGTCGGCGGTCACGATGCCGCGCGTGGGCGAAGCATAGGCGACGGCGACGCGGCTCAACGGATCGGACGATCCCGGCCAGGCGGTCACGCGATCGGCCGGGATCCCCTCGACCTGCGCCACGGCGGCGAACAGCTTGGCATGCTCGTCGTCCGGCTCGTAGCGATTGCCTTCCTGCACCAGCTTGTAGGCGGCTTCGGCCGCGACCGGGAAGGGGCCGGTCCAGCATTCGTTGGCGCCGATCCGCACTGCGCCTGCGACCGGCTTGGCCGCCTGCTGCGCCATCGCGCCGCCCACCCGCGCCACCGCCGCGCTCGCGCCCAGCAGCGCCGCGACCTTGCCCAGCTTCCGGCGCGAATAGCCCCGGTCCAGCAAGTCCTGCTTCATGTCCTTGTCGAGTTCGTGTCCCATGATCGCCCACCTCTCTCATGCGGCCGAGTCCGGCCCGTTCGCTCCTGTAAACGAATGAACCGCGCGCATCCGCCATGCAAATAGGCATTGCTCATAATGCGCTTTATTTCGCCCGCGACGAAACGCTTGGAAAGCGCCCCGATCATCTGTTAGCCCGGTGTTCATGTCCACCGCTCCTGCCGCCGCCGCCCGTCAGATTCTGATCCGCCTTCAGGAAGTGATGGCGTCGCGCACCAGCGCACAGGCCAAGCTCAACAAGGTGGTGGAGATCATCGGCGAATCGCTCTCCAGCGAGGTCTGCTCCATCTATCTGGTGCGCGAAGGACTGCTCGAACTCTTCGCCACCCGTGGTCTCAGCCAGGACGCGGTCCATGTCACCCGCATGGCGATGGGTGAGGGGCTGGTCGGCCTTATCGCCACCAATGTCGAAACCCTGAACCTCGACGAAGCCGCCGCGCATCCCGACTTCAGCTATCGCCCCGAAACGGGCGAGGACATGTTCCACAGTTTCGCAGGCGTTCCGATCGTACGGCGCGAGCGCGCCATCGGCGTCCTGTGCGTGCAGCATGTGGAGCCGCGCCGCTATGAGGAAGTCGAGATCGAGGCATTGCAGACGGTCGCCATGGTGCTGTCCGAACTGATCGCCAACGCCGAACTCGCCGATGATGGCCCGGCGGATTCGCGCGTGCAGGACACCGGCACCAACGTGCTGCACGGGCTCCAACTTGTCATCGGCATGGCGCGCGGCCATGTCGTCTTCCACCAGCCGCGCGTTCATATCGAACATACGGTGGCCGAGGATACGGAGGCCGAGCGTGCCCGTGTCATCTCCGCCTTCACCCGGATGCGCGAGCAGATTGACCGCATGACCGGCGCGATCGAATTCGGAACCGAAGGCGAGCATCAGGAGGTTCTCGAGACCTACAAGATGTTCGCTTATGACGAAGGCTGGATCAGGCGGATCAACGAAGCGATCGACAGCGGCCTCACCGCCGAAGCCGCGATCGAGCGTGTGCAGCAGCGCACCCGCATGCGCATGCGTCAGATCGACGATCCTTTGCTCTCCGACCGGATGCACGATCTGGAGGACATGGCGAACCGTCTGCTCCGCATCGTGTCGGGCCAGCTTGGCACGGCGGCGACGATGGGCCTGCGGCAAGACGCGATTCTCATCGCCCGCAACCTGGGGCCAGCCGAACTGCTGGAATATGACCGGCGGCGCTTGAAGGGCGTCATTCTGGAGGAAGGATCGCTCACCGCCCACGTCACCATCGTCGCGCGCGCAATGGGTGTGCCGGTGCTGGGCCGCGTCCGCGACATCCGGCATCAGGTGAACGAGGGCGACCTCATCCTGATGGACGTAGGCGCCAACGCGCTGCTGATCCGCCCTACCGCCGACATGGAGGAGGCGTTCGAGAACAAGCTGCATGTGACGCAGAAGCGTCGCGCGGAATTTGCCGCGATGCGCGATCTGCCATCGGTCACCACCGATGGCCAGCGTGTCGAGCTTATGGTCAATGCGGGTCTGCGCGAAGATGCGCAGGCGCTCGACATGGTGGGCGCTGACGGCATCGGCCTCTTCCGCACGGAGTTCCAGTTCCTCGTTTCCTCCACCCTGCCGCAGCGCGAGAAGCAGCAGCGGCTCTACAAGGATGTGCTGGACGCGGCGGGCGACCGGCCCGTCATCTTCCGGACCGTCGATATCGGCGGCGACAAGGCGCTGCCCTA
>CAJYHD010000247.1 GCA_913773715.1 uncultured Sphingobium sp. | reverse complement strand
TCACTATGCTTGATCATCTCGTCGGTCTCCTGTTGCGAGCTCTAATCGCTCAGGTGACCGGCGCAAAACCGTTACAAGTCCAGTTTGCGGTGCGCACCGTCAAGCGCAGCCGCTTCCCGGCGCCGCTGCACACCCTACCGACGAGCACATGGCGCGGCGTGCCGGCCAACGACGATCCGGCCAACGACAACACCCCGCCGCCCGAGGCAACCGCCGACGCCGTGCCGACCTGACCTGACGGCCTGACGCTCCGGCAGCGCCAAGCCTCTCCGATCCGATCCCGAATAACCCCGTCCCGGCTCGCTTCCGGGGACGCCCGAACCTTGCCTTCTTTCCGAGGAGCTTTTTCCATGCGCCACGACAAGATCATCGCCGCCCGCGCCAATCCGTTCGTCTTCCTCTGCACCTGCTGCGAGGTCGAAGGCCACAGCCCCGGCCCCGCCGCGCCGGCGGGCTGGGCGATCGAATACATCGACGGCAAGTCCTACGCCCTGTGCGACGACTGCAAGATCGACATGCCCGAGGCCGAGCGGCCGGCCGGCGTCACCTCGACCCGCGCCGGCGTTCCCTCGCAGCTCGACATCGCCGAGCAGTTCGAGTGGGACGAGGAAGACATCCGCCACGCCCAGCGGATCATCGGCATCGCCCGCGCCGAACGGATCGGCCGCGCCGCGCTGCCCGCCATGCTCGTCGTGATCGGCCTGATCAGCAGCTTCAGTATCGCCCAGCATTCGATCCGCTGGATCTCGATGTGAACCATGGCGCTGCTTTCCACGCTCGACGCGCACGAAGAGCTCGTCCGCCTGTGCGAACGCCGCCTTGCACGCGCCGCCGATCGCCTGACCGCAATCCTGATCGAAAAAACTGAGGCGCAGCAAGCGCTGGCGGACGCCCGCCGCGACCGCATCGAATGGATCGCGTCGAACCGCGACCCGCAAATCATGATGTTCTGAAGGGAACACCGCATGGCTGAGAATACAGACGATCGTCTTCGCCTCCTGATCGAACGCGTAGAGCGCTTGGAGGAGGAGAAGAAAGGCATCGGCGACGACATCCGCGACGTTTACGGCGAAGGGAAGGCTGTCGGCTACGATACCAAGATGATGCGCCAGATCGTGCGTCTCCGGAAGATGAGGCCAGACGACCGCAAGGAGATGGAAGCGCTCCTGGAGACGTACAAAGCCGCCATGGGGCTCGTCTGACCGTGCGCCGCCAGATCAACCGCACGGTCCACCCGATCGCCTGTAGCTGCCACCGCTGCGCACCACGCGCCGCGTCCCGGCGCCGCCTGCGCGTCGCGCTCACCGCCACCACGCGCGTCCTGCTCCTTGTCGCGGCCATCATCGCCATCCCGTTCGTCATCGCTTGGTCCCTGGCCAACGCGAACGGCAGCAATCGCTAGGAGCTGCCAGTGATCGATGTCGCAACCAGCGTGCGCACCGCACTCGTCAACACGCGCCCAAATCTGTTCGAGATCACGAACGAGACATGCTTCGTCCAGGATCTGCGCTGCGACGCGATCGACATGGTCTGCATCGAACTCGTGGTCGGCGACGACTGTGAAGTCGAGCTGCCGTCTTGCGCCTTCGAGAACTGCGACACGATCGGCGATCTCGCCGCCCTGGTTGACCGGCTCAAGGAGCGCGCGATATGAAGGCGCTCACCGTCCTTCAGCCCTGGGCCACGCTGATCATCACCGGCGCCAAGCCTTACGAGTTCCGCAGCTGGCGTCCGCACGCGAAGCTGGTCGGCGAACGCATCGTCATCCACGCCGCGAAGCGCGAGCTGATGCAGACCGAGGTCGCGCACCTGCTCTGCCTTCTGCGCGACGGCCAGGACGAAGGAGAGAAGGCCGACACGGCAGTGGAGAGCTGCCTGAACGCCGACAAGGCCCTGCCGGTCCTGCAGCGCGCCTGGGCACCGTCCTACGACCCCCTGCGCACCCAAGCGGGTGTCGGCACCGCGATCATCGGTGAGCCGCGCCTCGCGCAAGAGATCGCCGAGGAACTGGGCGTCCCCCGCGTCAACGACAGCGACCGCGACCAGCACGCCTTCTGGGCATGGCCGATGCTCGATCCCCCACTCTGGCTCGCCCCCATCCCCATGCGCGGCGCGCAAGGCTTCTGGACATGGCCCGAGCCCGACGACGCGATCGGCCGCCATCCGGTCAGCCGCCCCGCCAAATGCAAGTCGGCGACATCACAGACCAATTCACTTGAAAGCACCTTAGATGTCTGAGCTTAAGAACGCCCCCGCTTGCGACGCCCCCATTCGCGCCCAGCTTGGTCCGCTCCTACGCAGGCCGGAAGTGGAACGCGAAACCGGCCTGAGCAGGTCGACCATCTACGAGCGAATGGAGGCGTGCACCTTCCCACGGCCGCTGCGAGTCGGTCCCCGCGCTGTTCGCTGGCCAGCCAACGAGATCGAAGCGTGGAAAGCAGCGCAGCCGATCGCCGCGCGAAATTACTAGGGGCATCGAAGGGGGCACTGGGGGAAGTTCCGCCCTTCAAAACCAAGCTTTACTGGGGCCTAAATTGATGAAGTACGAAGTCCAGCCTGTCCGCCACCCTTCCCATCAAATGGCCATGTGTCTCGTACGCTGGTGTACCCCATCAGAAGCTGGCGCGGGCGGTGATGCGGAAGTCTCGTCCGGCAAGCGGCGCGAAGTCCTTCAGGAACGAGGCATGGCGGCGCGCGTCCACGTCGAAGATGTTGTTCGCCGAAAGCGCGAACGAAAGC
>CAJYHD010000246.1 GCA_913773715.1 uncultured Sphingobium sp. | reverse complement strand
ATAACGGTCGCGCTCCCGCTCGATCGGCTCCAGCGTAAAGCTGCCGGCATTCATCAGCGCCTGCAACCGCCGCGTCGCCCGCGCCCCCAGCGCCGCCTCCGCCGCGCAGCGTGGTTCATGGGTTTCGGGCGTGTCGATGTCCGCGATCCGGTACGTCCGACCCTTCAGCCGGAACGTATCGCCATCGATCACGCAATCCCCGCCGTCCGCCGGGCAATAGCCAAAGCGAGCGCCTGTCAGGTCCGTGTCCCGATACGCTGCCTCTCGCAGTGGCCTCGCCGCACCATTCTCCACCCCGCCATGCGCCAGCGTAAAGCCCAGGAAAAGGCTCCACGCGAGCGCCCCGGCTATCAGCTTGCGCGTGATCGATCCCGTTGTGTCCATCGCGCCGATCTAGCGCGACGCGACAGGGCAGGGCGGCCAACCCGCTCCGCCTTCCCGCCGATCCGGCGCAAAGCAAAAGGGGCGGCGCTACTACGCCGCCCCTCGGGTCCGATATGGATGTGACTATTCTACGCCCTATCCCGTTCGCCCTGAGCTTGTCGAAGGGCCTTACTTTTTCATCTGAAAGAAGGAAAAGGCTTCAACAAGCTCAGCCCGAACGGAGAGGGTAGTTCAAATCTCTTCCTCGTCCTCATCAAAACCCTCACCATCGATCCGCTTTTCGACATCCTCGAACTCCGCGCCATACCGATCTTCCGGCTGGTCGTCCTCATCCTCGGTGTCGCCCAGTATCTCTTCCTCGTCGTCCATCTGCGGCTCGCCGGTATAGGCGTCCATGTCGATCCGGCCCGAGCGGTTCATCGCTTCCATCTTTTCGACCAGATCCTCGGTATCGTCGGGGATGATCTGCGCCGGGTTCGGCCGCCCCCCGCGCTCGCTGCCTTCGCTCAGATCCACCGAGCGGAAGCGCGCGTCGTCGGCGACGTCCTGCGCCTGTGCGCCGCTGTCGTCCTGTTCGCTGTTTTCCTCGATCTCGCGGCTTGGCATCTGGTCGTCGGCAGGGCGCTCCATCGCGTCTCTCCTTTGCATGATAGGCTCGTCGGCTCCATCAACGGTCCTTGCCCGATTCCCGTTCCGGCAAAAGCGCTGGACTTGGGCGCGCGCACAGGCCAAAGCGCCAGCCGTTCCCCGCGCTCCAACAGCAGGACCGATCATGCCCCGCCAGCTCATTTCCTCCGGCTCGCCCTTCGAGGCGCAGGTCGGCTACTCGCGCGCCGTCGTCCAGGGCGACTGGTGCTTCGTCGCCGGCACCACCGGCACCGATCCCGAAACCAAGGTCATGCCCGAAAGCGTGGCGGAGCAGGCCGCCAATGCTCTGAGGGTCATCGGCAAAGCGCTGGCCGACGCGGGCTTTTCCTTCGCCGACGTGGTGCGCGTCACTTATTATATCACCGACCCGGCCTATTGGGACGATCTGGGCCAGGCGACCGCACCCGTCTTCGGCGACATCCGCCCGGCTGCCAGCTGCGTCGTTGCCGGTCTCATCAAGCCGGAAATGAAGATCGAAATCGAAGTCACCGCCTTCAAAGGGTAAGTATCATGATCATCATGTACGGCATCAAGAATTGCGACACGGTCAAGAAGGCCCGCAACTGGCTGGATAACGAACGCGTCCCCTACAGCTTCCATGACTATAAGGTGTCGGGCATCGACAAGGAAAGACTTGAAGAATGGGTGATGGAGCATGGCTGGGAAACCATCCTCAACCGCTCCGGCACGACCTTCAAGGCGCTGGACGCGGGTGACAAGGCGCATATCGACGCGGACAAGGCGATCCTGTTGATGCTCGCTAACCCCAGCATGATCAAGCGCCCGATCCTCGACACCGGCAAGCAGACGATCGTCGGGTTCAAGGCGACGACCTACGAAACCGCGCTGCACGGCGTGGCGGCCTGACGGTGCGGGGCTGGCTGGCAGCGGGGATCGGTCTGATGATGAGCCTCACCCCGCTGGCCGCCACCCCGCTTCTTGCCGCCGACCCCATCCTCATCGCCCATCGCGGCGCGAGCGGGGAGCGGCCCGAACATACGCTGGCGAGCTACGAACGCGCGATCGACCAGGGCGCGGATTATATCGAGCCGGACCTCGTGCTGACCAAGGACGGCGTCCTCGTCGCCCGGCATGAAAATGAGATAAGCGGCACCACCGATGTCGCTGACCACCCCGAATTCACCGATCGCAAGACGACGAAGACCATCGACGGGCAGAGCGTCACCGGCTGGTTTACCGAGGATTTCACGCTGGCGGAGCTGCGCACCCTGCGCGCCCGCGAACGCCTGCCTGACCTGCGCGCGGCCAATGTCCGCTTCAACGACATCTATCTCATCCCGACCTTCGAAGAGATATTGAAGCTGGTCCGCGCCAAGGAGGCGGAGGTGCATCGCCGCATCGGCCTCTATCCCGAAACCAAGCACCCCAGCTATTTCGCGGGGATCGGCCTGCCGCATCAGGCGCCGCTGCTCGATCTCCTGTCCCGCTACGGCTATCAGACGGAGGCCGATCCCGTCTTCATCCAGTCGTTCGAAGTAGGCAATTTGAAAGCGCTGCGCAGCGCCACCCGCCTGCGCATGATCCAGCTTGTGGACGGAGAGGGCGGGCCTGCCGACGAACCCGGCGCAAGCTATGCCGACATGCTGACGGTCAAGGGCCTGACCGACATCGCCGCCTATGCCGACGGTATCGGTCCTTCCGCGACGCAGGTCATCGCGCCCGAAGGCCCGACTGCGCTCGTCGGCCGCGCGCATGACGCGGGGCTACAGGTCCATGTCTGGACGCTGCGCATGGAAAACCAGTTCCTGCCCGATAGCTTCCGCCGCGCCGACGATCCGCAGGGGCATGGCGATTTCGCGGGCTATGTGCAGGCGATCGTCGCGACGGGTGTGGACGGTTATTTCACCGACTTCCCGGCGCAGGCACGCGCCGCCATGTCCTCTGCTGGCCGCTGATCGGGAACGGCTTGTCAAATGAACGGCTTGGGCGAATAACGAAGCGATGCTGTCCCAGAAGACCCGTTACGCCATCCGCGCGCTCCAGCATCTCGCCGACCGCTACCGCCAAGGTCCAGTCCCGCTGAACGAGATCGCTACGCGCCAGAACATCCCGGCAAAGTTCCTGACCGTGATCCTGTCCGAACTGTCGCGCGAAGGGCTGGTGTCCACCCAGCGCGGGCGCGACGGCGGCTATTGGCTCGCGCTTGCCCCGGTCGACATCAGCTACGGTGACATCGTCCGCCTGACGCGCGGATCGCTGGCGCTCACCCCCTGCGCGAGCCGCTTCGCGCATGAAAGCTGCACCAACTGCCTGCCCGAATCGGAATGCCGCCTGCACCGCGTCATGCTGCGTGTGCGCGACGAGACGGCAAAGGTGCTGGACGGCATCAGCCTGGCGGAGACGTTTGCCGTCGGAGCTGACGACTAGACCTTGCGCCATCCGCGCGGCTTCGCCACATCGAAACCATGACCGTTTCCGCTCCCGACCAGCCGCTCAAGGCGACCCTGATCCCCGTCACCCCGCTCCAGCAGAATTGCACGCTCTTCTGGTGTACGGCGACGATGCGCGGCGCGTTCGTCGATCCGGGTGGCGACCTGCCGGTATTGAAGCGCGCGGCGCAGCAATATGGCGTGACGATCGAAAAGCTGCTCGTGACCCATGGCCATATCGACCATTGCGGGCAGGCAGGCGTGCTGGCCTGCGACCTTGGCGTCCCGATCGAGGGGCCGCACCGCGACGATAGCTTCTGGATCGATCGCCTGCCCGAAGACGGCAAGCGCTACAATGTGCCGGGCGAGAGCTTCGAACCGGACCGATGGCTGGAGGATGGCGATCAGGTGACCGTCGGCGACTTGACGCTCGACGTCTATCACTGCCCCGGCCATACGCCCGGTCATGTCGTCTTCCACCATGCGCCCAGCAAGCTTGCGATCGTAGGCGACGTGCTGTTTCAGGGGGCGATCGGCCGCACCGACTTCCCGCGCGGCAATCACCAGGATTTGATCGACGCG
>CAJYHD010000245.1 GCA_913773715.1 uncultured Sphingobium sp. | reverse complement strand
CGTGGCAACAGGATGACACCAACATAGCTATGCGTACCCATATCGCCAACCGCTTAAAGCGGTTTGTCATGGGCGCACGAGCGGTTAGAAGGCGACATGCTGACGCTGCCCAACCTGTTGACGCTCTCGCGAATCCTGGCCGTGCCGCTGCTCGCGGGGCTGTTGTGGCAGCCCGATTGGGCATTGGGCTACGGCATCGCCTTTGCGCTGTACTGCCTGATGGGCATCACCGACTATTTCGACGGCTATCTGGCGCGTGCGCAGGGGGCTGTGTCGAAGCTGGGCGTCTTTCTTGATCCCATCGCCGACAAGATCATGGTCGCCTCGGTCATTCTGGTGCTGGTCGCCGTGCAGGTGCTGAGCGGGTTGAGCGTCGTCGCGGGCCTCGTCATCCTGCTGCGCGAGATCGCAGTGTCGGGTCTTCGCGAATTTCTCGCGCAGTTGCAGGTGTCGGTACCCGTTTCACGCCTGGCCAAGTGGAAGACGACGCTGCAGTTGATCGCGCTCGGCGGCTTGATCCTCGGCGGGGCGCTGCCGGGCTGGCCCTGGTTGCACGAGGCGGCACTGGCCGCGCTCTGGGCGGCAGCGGTGCTGACGCTCGTCACCGGCTGGGACTATCTGCGCGTCGGCCTCAAGCACATGGATAGCTGATGACGTTGACGATCCTGTATTTCGCCTGGGTCCGCGAGCGGATCGGGCAGGCCGAAGAGACGGTGACGCTGCCCGACCATGTGGCGGCGGTCGGCGATCTGGTGGCTTGGCTGGCTACGCGCGGGGGTGGCTATGCCGAGGCGATGGCAGAGCCCGAGCGGCTGCGCGCGGCGGTGGACCAGAATTTCGTCGGCCTCGATGCGGCGATCGGACATGCCCGCGAGGTCGCGATCTTTCCGCCGGTGACGGGCGGATGATCCGCATCCTGGTCTTGGTCGATCCCATCGATCTTGCTGACGAAATGGCACGGATCGAGGGGCAGGATGCCGGTGCGGTGGCCAGCTTCTGCGGGCTCGTTCGGGCCGATGACGGCGTCGATATCCTTGAACTCGAGCATTACCCCGGCGCGACCGAAGCCGCGCTCGACCGGATCGCACGCGAAGCGGCGGAGCGCTGGTCGCTTCAGGCGGCGACCATCGTCCACCGGGTCGGCCCGATGCGGCCGGGTGAGCGGATCGTACTGGTCCTGGCGGCTGCGCCGCATCGCCGAGACGCGCTGGACGCGTGCGCTTATCTGATCGATCGGCTGAAGACCGATGCGCCCTTCTGGAAGCGGGAGACGCGTGGCAGCGAGGCGCGTTGGGTCGAGGCACGCGAGAGCGACACGGCCGCCGCCGAGCGCTGGGCACCATAGAAAAAGGCGGGGCCGAAGCCCCGCCTTCCCGTGTTCCGGTTCGTGGCGTTTTAACCGATCTTCGGCACGTTGATGCCGTTGGTCAGGTGCACGACGCCGTTCGTGGCATCGACATCTGCCTTGTCGACATAGGCCTTCTGGCCGTTCACATCGGTCAGCATGATGTTGCCGTTGGGGCCGAGTTGCGCCGTCAGCGGCTGGCCTGCCAGCGTGGTCAGCGTCGCGGTGCCGTTCCCGGCTCCGATCTGCGCCTTCAGCTGCTCGGCGGTCAGCTTGCCGGGTACCACATGATATTTCAGGATGGTCGCCAACGTGGCCTTGGCCTCCGGCTTGCTCAGCGTGTCGAGCGCGCCCGGGGGCATCCGGCTGAACGCTTCATTGCTGGGCGCGAAGACGGTGAACGGGCCGGGACCGGACAGGTCGGCGGTCAGCCCAGCCGTCGCGACGAGCTTGGCCAGCGTGCTGCGATCCGGGGTGGCGGCGAGGATCTGGACGATGTTGCCCGTGGCAACCGGGGTCGCGGTCGCCGGCGCGGCCTGGGCTGCGGGCGCCGTCTGGGCGGGGGCGGGTTGCATCGGCGCGGTCTGCGCGATGGCGGCACCCGCGCCGGTCAAGGCGGTGGCGGACAGAAGGATGGCAAAGGTCTTCAACATGAAAGGCATACTCCCGTTCTTCTGGCGGCGGAGCGGGGTCGCGTCGCGCCGCATGGTGAAGGGCAGGTCGACCGTTCCTGACACGAAACGGCCGTCCCATCGGGAGTAACGCACTTAATCCAGTTTGGGTACCAAAACACCGTTGACGATGTGAATGACACCGTTCGCCTGAGGCATGTCACCCGCCTCGATATAGCTTTTGTTTCCACCGCTGTCGGTCAGCGTGATGACCGACTGGGTCATGCTGACGGTCAGCCATTCGCCTTGCACCGTCAGTAGCTTTGCGGTGCCGCCGCCCGCCGCGATCTTTTCCTGAAGATCGGCGATGCCGACAATGCCCGGCACCATGTGGAAGCGGATCAGCTTGACCAGCGAATCGCGGTTGGCGGGCTGGAGCAGCTCTTCCTGCACACCGGGGGCCAATCGGGCAAAGGCCTCGTTGGAGGGGGCAAACAGGGTATAGGGTCCGGGGCCTGCCAGCGTCGTTGCCAGGCCCGCCGCCCGGATCGCTGCGACCAGCGAGGACAGCGACGGCGTCGCGGTGGCGTTGTCCAGGATCGTCCGTGTTGGTACCATCGGCTGATCGGGCTGCGGCGCGGGCATCGTGACCGCAGGCGTGCTGGATGGAGCGGCTGGTGCCTCGCGCAGATTTCGTCCGCCTCCGCACGCGCTCAATCCGATCATGGCAATGAGCGGCAGAGCGGGGATCAGCCGCCGAGCATTATGGGTCATGGACGAAATCTCCTGAAGTTGGGGCGAAATCGGAAGGGGTCAGGCCGCCTCGGCCAGAACTTGCGCGAGCAGGCGGAAATCCTTCTCGCGCGGGCTGGCACGACGCCAGACGAGCGCGATCTTGCGCATCGCATTCTCGGCATCGAGCGGACGGGCGGTGATCTGGGTGTTGTCCAATATGCCGGAACGGAGTGCCATCTCCGGCAGCATCGTCATGCCCAGCCCGTTATCGACCATCTGCACGATCGTGTGGAGCGACGTGCCCAGCATGGTCGCCTCGGCGCGCAGTTCGGGTCGGTTGCAGGCGGCCAGCGCATGGTCCTTCAGGCAATGCCCGTCCTCGAGAAGCAGCAAGCGGGCTTCATCGATTGCCGACGCCGGAATGGCCGCGGGCGGCGTCAGGTCCTCGTCGGTCGGGAAGGCGACGAACAGCCGGTCGTCGAACAACGGCTCGGCCGTCACCTCTCCGCAGGCATAGGGAAGCGCGAGCAGCACGCAATCGGTGCGCCCATTATGCAGCCGCTCGCACGCCGGGCCGCTCGGCTCCTCGCGCAGGAATAGCTTCAGGTCGGGATAGTCGCGGCGCAGGCGCGGCAGGATGCGGGGCAGCATGAACGGTGCGATCGTCGGGATCACCGACATCCGCATTTCGCCCGACAAGGGTCGCCCGGCGGCGCGGGCCATGTCGCCCAGCTCGTCCGCCTCGCGCAGGACGCGGCGGGCCTTGTCGGCGATCCGCTCGCCCAGCGGCGTGAAGCGCACCACCCGCCGCGTCCGTTCGACCAAGGTCACGCCGATCAGCGTCTCCAGTTCGCGCAGGCCCGCCGACAGGGTGGACTGGGTAACGAAACACGCATCGGCCGCCCGGCCGAAATGGCCATGGTCCTGCAGGGCCACGAGATATTGTAACTGTTTCAGGGTCGGTAGATAGGTCGCGGCCATTGATCGTCTCAGTCGATTGCGATGTGACAAATAGCTTGTTGGAT
>CAJYHD010000244.1 GCA_913773715.1 uncultured Sphingobium sp. | reverse complement strand
GGCGGCCTTCAGCGCCGGGACGTCCGCCATATGCGCCGCCAGCCGCAATTCGATCTGGCTATAGTCTGCCGCCAGAATGACATGGCCGGGTTCTGCGACGAAGGCATGGCGGATCTGCCGCCCGACTTCGGTGCGGATCGGGATATTCTGAAGATTGGGATCGGTCGACGACAAGCGCCCCGTCTGCGCGCCGGTCAACGAATAGCTGGTGTGAACGCGGCTGGTTTGCGAATTGATCTGCGCCTGCAATGCGTCGGTATAGGTGGACTTGAGTTTCGACAATTGCCGCCAGTCGAGGATCTTCGCCGCGATCGGCGCGCCCTGCGCCTTCAACTGCTCCAATATGGTGACGTCGGTGGAGTAAGCGCCCGACTTGCCCTTCTTGCCGCCCTTGTACCCCATCTTGTCGAACAGGATCGCGCCTAGCTGCTGCGTCGATCCGATCGCGAAGGGCTGTCCGGCCAGTTCGTGGATTTCGGCCTCCAGCGCGGCGATCCCGGCGGTGAACTCGGCAGACAAGCGTGACAAGGCTTCACGGTCGACCTTGATCCCCTGATGCTCCATCTTGGCGATCACGCCGACCAGCGGGCGATCGACCAATTCATAGACGCGGTTCGCCCCTTCATTGGCGATCCGCGCCTTGAACCGCTTCCACAGGCGCAGCGTCACGTCGGCATCCTCGGCGGCATATTCGGTTGCGCGATCGAGCGGCTCTTCGCCGTAAGTGATTTGGTTTTTCCCGGTGCCGACCACCTCCTTGAAGCTGATGCATTCATGGCCGAGATGCACCCTTGCCGCCTCGTCCATCCCGTGTCCGGCCAGGCTCTGCCCGGCGTCGAGATCGAAGCTCATCACGATCGTGTCGTCATAGGGTGCGACCTCGATCCCGTGCCGCCGCAGCACGGTAAGGTCATATTTCAGATTCTGTCCGACCTTGAGGATGCTGTCATCCTCCAGCAGCGGCTTGAGCTTCGCCAGCACCAGGGCCTTGTCCAGCTGCAAGGGGCGCTCGGCGAACATGTCCCTGCCGCCATGGCCGACCGGAATGTAGCAGGCCGCGTTCGGCCCCACCGCCAGGCTGACGCCGACCAGGCCGCAGGATACGCAATCGAGCATGTCGGTCTCGGTATCGATCGCGATCACGCCCTCATGATGGGCGGCGGCGATCCAGCGGTCGAGTGCATCTTCCGTCACCACCGTTTCATAGAGGCTGCGATCAATCGCGGGTTCCTCGGCAAAGGCGGGGGGCGGGGGCGGCGCGCTGTCGGTCGCCGCTGCCGCAGCCGCCGCAACGGCCACCGCCGCTGCCGGCGTGCCGAGTCGCCCGAGCAAAGTCTTGAAGCCATGATGCTCCAGAAACGCCTGCAACGGCTCGGTCGGGATACCCTTGAGCGACAAGTCCTCCAGCGGCTCGGGCAGGTCCATGCTGTCATGCAGCGCGACCAGCCGCCGCGACAGCCGCGCCATGTCGGCATGCGCAATCAGGTTTTCCTGCATCTTGGATTTCTTCATCGCGGGTGCCGCGTCGAGTGCAGCTTCCAGCGATCCATGTTCTGTGATGAGCTTCGCCGCCGTCTTCGGCCCGATACCGGGAATGCCCGGTACGTTATCGACACTGTCGCCCATCAGCGCCAGCACGTCGCCCAGCTGCTCGGGCTGGACGCCGAACTTGCCGACGACATAGTCCGCGCCGCGCCGCTCGTTCTTCATCGTGTCGTACATGTCGACGCCGGGCTGGATCAGCTGCATCAGATCCTTGTCGGAACTGACGATTGTGACATGCCAGCCCGCAGCGACCGCAGCCTTGGTATAGCTGGCGATGATGTCGTCCGCCTCATATCCTTCCTCCTCGATGCAGGGGAGCGAGAAAGCGCGCGTCGCGTCGCGGATCATCGGGAATTGCGGAATCAGGTCTTCGGGCGCGGGTGGACGGTTGGCCTTATACTGATCGTACATGTCGTTGCGGAAGGTGTGCGATCCCTTGTCCAGCACGACGGCAAGGTGCGTCGGTCCCTCGCTGCTGCCCAGCTCGTTCGCCAGCTTCCACAGCATCGTCGTATAGCCATAGACCGCGCCGACGGGCTGGCCATGCTTGTTGGTGAGCGGGGGAAGCTGGTGATAGGCGCGGAAGATATAGCCCGAGCCGTCGACGAGATAGAGATGATTCTGGGTCATGGAAAAGGGGATAGCCGGTAACGCTCTGCCTTTCCATCGCCCGGAAGACCGCATGCGGGAACCCGCGCGCGCGCCGATTATTTCCCCTTCATGTCTGATCGCCAAAAGGCGGCACAGGGGGTTTTCCATGGTTCGTCGTCTTCTCGCCACATCGCTCCTGTTCCTGTCCTTTCCCGCCGCCGCGCAGGAGGGGCGAAGCCTCTGCACCGACCGTCCGGGACTCGGCACACCAGCCTGCACCGTCGAAGAGGGGCGGATTGTCCTAGAGGTGGGGATTGCCAATTGGACGCGGGACAGCGATGCGCAAAGCAAGACCGACACGATTGCAGCGGGCGACATGCTGCTGCGATTCGGCCTTGGCGACCATCTGGAAGCACAGTTTGGCTGGACGGCCTACGGCCATGAACGGGAGCGCGATCGGCTGACCGGAGACATCGATCGGAGCAGCGGGACGGGCGACGTGACGCTGGCGCTGCGCCGAAACTTCCGCAATCCCGATCGCTCGAAGGTGTCGGTCGCACTGATGCCGCACGTCACGCTGCCGACAGGCGGCGTCGCGATCGGTGATGGCGACTGGAGCGCGGGGATGACGCTGCCGGGCAGTATCGAATTGGCAAAGGGCGTGCTTTTGGAACTGGTGGGCGAGGTCGATGCGGCGGCGGACGAGGACCGGCATGGACGCCATCTCGCTTATGGCGGGGTCACCGGCCTCGACATCGACCTCACCAAGGCGATCAAGCTGGCGGTGGAAACCTCCCTGATGCGCGACAATGATCCGCAGGGACATGAGACGCAGACGTTGCTGGGCCTTTCGCTCGCCTACAAGCTCGGCAAGAACAGGCAGTTCGACATCGGCTGGAATGGCGGCCTGAACCAGAACAGCCCGAACACCGAACTCTATTTCGGCTTCGTGCAGCGCTTTTAGGTGCTACTTCTTCTCGTGGTTGGCCGCTACCGCGCGCGACACCGCCTGCATCAGCTCCATGCGCGCTGGAATGGGCAGCGTCGTGCTGCCGATCATCACCGCCACGGCATAGCTGGTGCCGTCGGGCGCGGTCATGATGCCGATGTCGTTATAGCCGGTCGCACGCGGCGCGAGTTCCTGACCCGTGCCGGTCTTGTGCAGATAGGACCAGCCCGGCGGCACGCCGCCCTTGATCCGGCGAGGCCCGGTCTTGGCTTCTTCCATAATGCCCATCAGCAGCTTGGACGAGGCGGGTGAGAGCATCCGGTTCTGCTTCAGCTTCGCGAGCGCGGCGACGATCGAGGAAGGGGCCGCGCCGTCTGGCGGATTCGCCAGATAGCGGTCGAGCGCCTTTTCGCGCACAGCCATCGGCAGCTTCGCACGGGCGGCGTAGAAATTGCGGCCGATCGAATAATCCTGCCGCCAGTCCATCCCCGCCGTCGCCGATTGCAGCAAGCGTTCGCCGGGGCCGAAGCGGACGTCCTTGATCGACCGGCGCGCCAGGTAGCTGCGAACCGCCTCCGGCCCACCAACCGCACGCAGCAGAGTGTCGTTAGCGGTATTGTCGCTCTGCGTCATCGCACGGCGCATCAGATCGGAATAGCTGGTTGTCCACCCGCCGCCCGACACCATTGCAGCGCTCGGCTGGTGGAAGAGGGTCAGATCGTTCTTCGTGATGGTGGTCGTGTCAGTCAGGCGCAGCTTGCCGCGATCCACCGCGTCGAGGAACGTCATCGACACCCACAGCTTCGACACGCTCTGCTGCGGGAACAGCGCGTTGCCGTTCCAGGCGACGGTCCAGTCGGTGCCGATCCGGCGCACCGCGATGCCGACCTTGCCGCGGAAATTCTGACCCAGATCATGGACGATGCTGACCAGAGCGGGCGGCGGGGCTTCACGCTGATCGACATCCTCGAACGGGCGCGGTGGATTGGCGACCTCTCGGATCGGCCATGTGTTGGTGACGGGCTTGGGAGCCGCCTTGCGCGGCTGCGTCGACGCAGCCATGGCGCGCGGTTCCTGCGGCGCGCTGACGCACGCGGACAGCGCGGCGATCAACAGGATGAGACGCGCGGAGCCGCCCCACTTTTCTTCCGATGGCATCAGTTTCCCCGCTCTTTCTGAACGGCATAGGCAACCTGCGCCTGTGTCACGACAAGGGTCATGCGACGAACGATTCCATAGCTGCGATGTAAGGAGGCTGGAACGGGGAACCGAGGGACGCTCAGTTGCGGTTCAGCGTGTTCAACGCAATAGCGGGACGCATGAGCCAGATGATCATTGACAGGCGAAGCTTGATGCTCGGCGCACTCGCCAGTGCGGGCATGGCATGGAGCGGCACTGCCTTCGCGGCCCCCTTTACCTCCCGTCGCATTGCCGTAAGCGTTCGGGGAACGGGGCGTGACGTGCTGCTGATCCCCGGCCTCGCCAGCGGTCCCGGCGTCTGGAACGGGGTTATCGGTGGCGTGTCGGGCTATCGCTTCCACCTCGTCCATGTGAAGGGCTTTGCCGGGCTTGCGCCCGATGCGAATGCGAGCGGCCCATTGCTCCAGCCCATCGCAGACGAGATCGCGCGGTACGTGACCGCTGCTGGGCTACAACGCCCTGCGATCGTCGGCCATTCGATGGGCGGCACGCTGACGATGATGCTGGGCCTCAAGGGCATGGGATCGCGGCTGATGGTTGTGGACATGCTGCCAGCCGGTGCGGCGATGGTCGGCGGGACGGCGAGCGGCCTTGGCTATCTTGCCGATCAACTGAACGGCTATCTGACCGGCACGGCGGCAGGGCGGCGGTATCTTGCGCAGCTTGTGGCTCAGGCTCCGGGTGCGAAGGGCAGCGATCCGGACGTCATCGCCAACGCGCTCCGCGATCTCGCCAATGTCGACCTTGGCCCGCAATTGCCGCGTATGAACCCGCCGCTGGAGGTCGTCTATGCCGTGGGCGCTGACAAGGAACAGGCCAGTGAGATAACAGCGCGTTTCCGCTCCGCCTATGCGGGCAAGCGCGGCGTGCTGATGAAGCCGATCGGCCCCAGCGGCCATATGGTGATGGTGGACCAGCCCGCCCGCTTCAACACGGAACTGGCATCTTTTCTTAAAGGGGCCTGACGCACGTCAGGGTGCCAGCACGGTGTCCTGTGCCTGGGGCAAGGTCTCGGGATAATCGAGCGTGTAATGCAGCCCCCGGCTTTCCTTGCGATGAAGCGCCGATCGCACCACCAGCCGCGCGACTTCCAGCAGGTTGCGCAATTCGATGAGGTCGGGCGTCACGCGGAAATTGCCGTAATATTCGTCCACTTCCTTGGACAGCAAATCTATGCGGTGCTGCGCGCGTTCCAACCGCTTGGTTGTCCGCACGATGCCGACATAGTCCCACATGAAGCGGCGGATTTCCTTCCAGTTGTGCTGGACGATGACTTCCTCGTCGCTGTTGGTGACGCGGCTTTCGTCCCATGGACGGATCGGCGGCGGGGCAGGCAGGTC
>CAJYHD010000243.1 GCA_913773715.1 uncultured Sphingobium sp. | reverse complement strand
TCTCCGCCAGCGGCCCAGATGAGCATGCCGTAGCCGATCTGATCACCGTCGCCCGTGCATATTGCCTTCGCATGGGCATCGACGTGCTCGACCCGCCTGCCGAGCAGGAGATCCACGGAGCGTTCCTCCCAGAACCGTAACGGCCTGATCAGGATGCGATCGAAGGTCTTGTCGCCGGCCAGATACTCCTTCGAAAGCGGCGGGCGTTCGTACGGCGGATCGTTCTCTGCCGAGAGCATGCCGATGGAGCCGGCAAAGCCTTCCTGACGTAGGGCAATTGCCGCTTGGGCACCCGCATGCCCCCCACCGACGATCAGGGCATCGTAACGGCCCTTCACGGGATCAGCACGACCTTGACGCATTCACCTCTCGATTGGGCGGCGATGGCATCGTTGATCTCGGCGAGCGGGAACTTGCGTACCAACCTGTCGAACGGGAACTTGCCTTCCCGGTGAGCGGCAATGAGTTCGGGAATGAAGGTCTGGGGATCGCTGTCGCCTTCCATGATCCCGATGACCCGCTGCCCGAACGTGATCATCCCCGCGATGTTGATCGAGAGCGCGTCCTCGGCCCTGGGAGGTACGCCGACCAGACCCAGCATGCCGCGGGGTGCAAGCGCCCCCAATGCCGCCTGGATCGCGTCCACACGGCCGCTGGTGTCGAAAGCGAAGTCGAACCCCTCGGGCTGCAGACGCCGAAGCCCCTCCGTAACGTCGCCGCTTCGTGGATCGACGACGTGCGTCGCGCCGAGCTGGAGCGCAAGCTGCCTGCGAGACTCCACCGGCTCGACGACGGCGATCGTCCCGCACCCTTGGATTTTGGCCCCCATCACCGCGGCGAGGCCGACTGGGCCGCCACCGACGATCGCGATCGAGCTGCCGGCAGGGCAAGCCATCGACCGCATGACCCCGCCGGCACCTGTCTGGAAGCCGCATCCGAGCGGTCCGAGGATCTCGAGCGGCGCGTTCTCGTCCTCGACCTTGACGACGTTCCGGGCTCGCACGACCGCATGTTTAGCGAAGCTCGACTGACCGAAGAAGTGGGACGAGATCTGCTCGCCTTCGGACGAATAGGCCTTTGACCCGTCCTCCAGGCGCATTCCAGCGTAGTTCAAGGGGGGGAACTCCCGGCAATAGCTCGGAAGTCGCTCCTCGCAGCGAGCACAATGCCCACAGCTTGAAAAGCCGAGCACGACCCGGTCGCCGACGGAAAGTCCCTCAACGTCCTCGCCGATCGCCTCGATCACGCCTGCCCCCTCATGCCCCAGCACCGCTGGTAGCGGATAGGGGACGAACTGATCGCGAAAGACGAGATCCGTATGGCAGAGACCGACGCCCTCGATCCTTACGAGGACCTCGCCCGCGCGAGGAGCTTCGAGCGTAACTGGCTCGATCGTAAATTCGCCCCCCGGCTGCCGGGCGACCGCGGCGGTGGTCTGCATGAAATTCCCCAATCTACTGGATGGTGTGACGCCAGCCACTCGGCGTCTGACCAGCATATTGCCGGAACGCCCGGGTGAAGTGGCTCTGGCTGGTGAAACCGAGACGATCCGCGATGGCAGCGATGGACATGTCCGACCCCACCAACAGTTCCTGAGCGCGGTCGAGGCGCGCCTTCATCACGTACTGGTGCGGGGTCGTGCCCGTCGCCTTCTTGAAGACGCGGCAGAAGTGGGACTGGGTCAGCCCGGCCTGAGCCGCGAGCGCCTCGAGCGTGTGATCCTCCTCCGGGCGGGACAGGATCTCGTTCATGATCTGATGGATGCGATAGGCCGAAAAGTCGGAACTGGGGAACGCAGCTTCGGCAACCGGTGTCGTACCGCGCAGGGTATGCGCGCGGAGCGCCACCAGCAAAGTGTCGATATAGTTCGTGCGCTCCTCGGTCTGCGCCGCGTAAAGCTCGCCAAGGATCTGACGCGTGAGCGCAATGCCCAGCGGGTCAGCGAAGGCGAAGCGCATGGCACGAAACTGCTCGACGGCCCGCTGCTGGGTAAGTTCCGCCATGGGTATCGACACTGTGACAACGTCGAGTTCACCATCGATGCGCCATCCGGTGCTGACCCCGGCAGGGACGATCGTAGCGCAGCCGGGTACCGATCGCGCCTGGCTCCACTTGTCGGCTTCCCACAGACGCGTATCCGGCTTACCGCCGACATGCACCACGAAGACCGGGTCGACGAGCGCAGGCAGCTCGTAGCTCCCGATGAACTGACGCCAGCGGGCGAACTGCCAGGCTCCGATGTTCACACTGCGATCGGGAGCCCGGCCAATGGTCTTTGCGATGATCGTCTGGTTGTTGGGCATCTCGGACACCTCCGCTCTCCTCAGGCTGCCCGCAATTTGACGTCGAGGTTCTTCAGGCCGTTGATGAAGTTCGACCGGAACCGTCGCGGCGGCGCCTGCACTTCGAACGATTTAACACGGTCCGCGAGCATGTCGAAGGCGATCCGAAGCTGCATCTCGGCGAGCCGCGAACCGACGCAGACGTGCTGGCCGGCACCGAAGCCCACATGCTGCGCGCCCTTGCGGTTCACGAGGAAGCTGTTCGCATCGGGGAACACCTCCTCGTCGCGGTTGCCGGAGATGTACCAGAGGACGATCTTGTCGCCTTTGGCTACTGGCCGGCCGCCAATGGTCGTGTCCTCGGTCGCGGTTCTACGCATATGCATGACCGGGCTTGCGAATCGCACCATCTCCGGAGCTGCCGTCTTCAGAAGGTCGCGATCCTGCCGGATCGCATCCCATTGGTCGGGGTTCGCGGAGAAGGCGTTCACGCTGTGACTGAGCGAATTGCGAGTCGTTTCGTTA
>CAJYHD010000242.1 GCA_913773715.1 uncultured Sphingobium sp. | reverse complement strand
AGGACGAAGCTCAGGATCGACCAGTTCGACGGCCATGTCGAGGTGATCGCGCACGCTGACCTGGCACGGGTAAAGCGAGCGCCCGATATTCTGGTGATCGACGAGGCGCACCACCTCGTGGGGGTCGAGACAGGACGTCTCGCGCCATCCGCTGCGCGGCTCGGCTTGTTAGCGCAGCAGACACCTGTTCTTCTCCTGCTTTCCGCAACTCCACCTCTGGGCGATGAGGGTCGATTCCTCGCCCTGCTTAACCTCCTCGACCCCGCATCACACCCTTTGGACGACCTCGATGGGTTCAGGCGCAAGCTGGAGGGACGGCGCGAAATTGGGCGCTTGCTGCTCGCGCTCGACCCGGACGGATCAAAGTTGGTGCTTCGTCATCGCGCCTCTGAGCTGGAGCGGCTCTTCCCCAACGATGCGGTGATCGCCGACCTCGTGCCGCAACTCGTCGCGGCAACCCGCGATGCGCCAGACGACCTGCCGAAGCTGTGCTCGGCGCTCAAGACGCATGTCGCCGACAGTTATCGAATTCACCAGCGACTGATCCGATCGCGACGGGCCGACGCTCAAGGTTGGGAGTTTGCTGCACGCGGGCCTACGGATGACGGCGCCTTGAGCTTCCCTCACGTCCGCACCGAAGCCGACGAAGGTGGCTGGACCGAGCGGCTGCTCGCGACTCTGGAAGAGTGGCGGTTCAGCGTTCTGGAGGCTGCACAGGGCGAAGAGGTGAAGCTGGATGCGGCCGCCCGGCGCTATGCGGGCCTGCTTGGCGCGGTTGCGGCCGGCCGGGCGGCAATCCTTACGTGGGCCGTAGCATCGACGGCCGTTGCGCTTTCCAGCGACGAGAAGACGATTGTCGATCGGTTGCGTAAACTTGCCGAAGAGGCCGAGGACGACCCTGATGTCGAGGTTGCCTGCGAAAGCACGCGCCGGCTCGTTCGCAGCCTGAGAACGGAAGGGGTGGCCCACCCCAAGATCGTTGCCTTCGCTTCGGAAGCCGAGCTTGCGGCAGAATTCCGACACGCGTTGGGTGATACGCTCGATCGTTGTGAGGTGCTGGCTCTTGATGGCCGCGACGATGAGCCTAATCAGGCTTCGGTCGCGCGGTTCACCTTGCCACGCACGACCGCCCTATTGATCTGCGATCGGAACGGCGAAGAAGGACTCAACCTCGCCTGCGCGGACGCGATCGTCCACCTCGACCTGCCATTGTCGGCCGCCCGGATAGAACAGCGTATCGGCCGCCTCGATCGCTTCGGGCGCCGGCAGGCGATGGTGCGCCATCGCGTGGTGCTGCCCTCTGATGAGGAAGACAGCCCATGGGCGGGCTGGTTCGACTTCCTGGCCAGCGGGTTGGGAATTTTCCATCGCTCGCTCAGCGACGTGCAGTTCCTGCTGGACGGGTTTGAACTGCGGCTATTTAGAGAACTGCTCGAGCGGGGATCGCAGGGCGTCGCCGACCTTTCCGCGGCCGTACGCGCCGAAATCCAGGACGAGCGCTTGTCCCAGGACGAACAATATGCGCTCGACAGGATCGCACTCGCGGAGGAGCCAGTGGAGGCCTTGCTCGACGCGTTAGAGTCTGCCGAGGAGGACGAGGCGGCGCTCGAGGAGGGCATCGACCGGTGGCTCGTTGGAGCGTTGCAGCTCAAGAAGCGCCCGTACGCATGGCCCGAACAGGATCCGTTCAAGCTAGGCGCCGCGAAAGACACGTTGATTCCGAAATTGCCCTGGCTCGAAGCATTTGACCTGCAGGATTCAGTGGCGCTCACCTGGCGACGGCGGATCGCGACGAACCACCCTGAAGCGACACTGCTTCGACCCGGCACCCCGCTCATCGATACTGCCGAGCAGTTCACTCGTTGGGACGACCGCGGGACGGCGTTCATCACCTGGCGTACCGCGCCGGAGTGGACGGGCGATCTGTGGCTCGGCTTCCGGCTCTGCCTGGTCGTCGAACCTGACATTCCGATCGCCGATCTTTTCGCGCCGAGCCGCGCGGAACTGGCGAAGGTGAGGCGGGCGCAGCGCTTCCTAGCTCCGCGCGCTTATACCGTACATGTCGACGCCGACGGCGACATCGTCACCGACCCCCAACTAACCGCTATTCTCGATCGACCTTATACTGGCGCCGATGCCGGGAGGGCCGCACCAGACCTCAACCTCTCTAGCCGCCCCCATCTCCTTGCTGGCGTCGTCGAACCGGGCCAGTTTGCGACTTTGTGTCGATCAGTGCGTGACCGCGCGCGCGATCGGCTTCTCGCCGAACCAGCATTGAACGAGGCAATCACGGCAGGAACGCGGAGCGCTACGGCGGAAGTCGCTCGCCGTCGGGAACGCCTGCAACGTCGGCAATCGGCGGGCGACGGCGATGCTAGAGCCGATCTCGCTGCGTTCGAAGCCATCCTGCCGGCGATTGCCAACCCGACGGTCAGGCTCGACGCCATGGGCTGCTTCTTGGTTTCCCGTGATCGCAATCAGGCAAGCAAGCATGGCTGACCTGTCCGACCACGACGCATTCAAGGCGCTGACGCTCCTGCTCAGCGGAGAGGGGGATGGAGCCGAGTGGACGGCTTCGGCCGAACCTTCGATTGAGCGCCTACGGGTTGCGTTGACGGCGCCCCCGATCGATCCGAGCCCGCTCGATCTCGCCGTCCTGCTGCGGCAGGCGCTTCGCCGCGAATATGCGAGACGCTCTTTCGCGGTCAGTCCCTCGGTCATCGTACGGCATCCGAAGCTTCGAACCTTCGAGGACTGGGGCGCCGTTTCGCTGATCGGGAGTAATTTTAGCGGCGAGGTTCGCATCAAGGCCGAAGCATGGACGCCAGACTGGCTCGCGCCAGCTCCTCACGGCGGTCCCGACGACGCCGCGGCGGGCGAGGCGATCCGTCGCACCTTCGGTGCAGAAGGATCCGAGGGCGACCCCTTTCTCGGCGTGATAGGCCGTACTAGCTACCGAAGCCCCGGCCAGCGCGCTGCAGTACGCGCCGCGCTATCGACTCCGCCGGGTGGCACTCTGGTCGTGGCGTTGCCCACGGGCGAGGGGAAAAGCATGATTTTCCAGCTCGCCCATGCTCTCGGTTTTGTTGGTGACGAGTCGAGCAGCGGACAGGGGGTGACGCTCGTCATCGTTCCAACGGTGGCGCTGGGCGTCAACCACGAGGAAGAGGCAGTCGGCGTATGCGGCCTAGCGCGCCCCTTGGCCTATCAGGGGGGCGCCGAC
>CAJYHD010000241.1 GCA_913773715.1 uncultured Sphingobium sp. | reverse complement strand
GAACGCCGCCGGCATAGAGCTTGCGGCAGAGTTCCGCCGCCAGTGTCGCCGACACGAGTTGCCGCGCTGCCGGGCGGTCGTCCAGACCGTCATAGAGCCGCGCCATCCAGCTTGGCACCTGCGTATTGCACATCGCCGCCATGCGCTGCGTCGCGGCGAAGTTGCTGACCGGCATGATGCCCGGCACGATGTCGGCATGAATGCCCGCTGCCGCCGTCTTGTCGAGGAAGCGGAAATAGGCTTCTGGCGTGAAGAAGAATTGCGTTATCGCCCGCTTGGCCCCGGCATCCAGCTTGCGCTTAAGATTGTCAAGGTCGCTCTGCGCGCTCACCGCATCGGGATGGACCTCCGGGTAGGCCGACACCGAAATCTCGAACGGGTGAAGCTTCATCAGGCCCTCGACCAGTTCGGCGGCGCCGGCATAGCCATCTGGATGCGGCTCGAACTTCCCGCCCTGCTCCACCGGATCGCCCCGCAACGCGACGATGTGCCGCACGCCCGCTTCCCAATAGGCGTGGGCGATCTCAGCGATCTCGCCCTTGCTTGCCGCGACGCAAGTCAGATGCGCGGCAGCGGCAAGCGGCGTCTGCTGCGCGATCTGCGCGACCGTCTTGTGCGTCCGCTCGCGCGTCGATCCGCCCGCACCATAGGTGACGGACACGAATTCGGGCGCCAGCGGAGTCAGCGTCTCGATCGCGGACCAGAGCTGCGCTTCCATCTTTTCCGTCTTGGGTGGGAAAAATTCGAAGCTGACGCGGGCGTCGCCTGAAAGGTCCGCGTAGAGCGGCTCTGTCGTATCGATCTGCGTCATGCGGAAATCCGTCCTTCGTGTCGGCGGACGTTCGCGCTCCTGCGCCGCCCGAGCCAGAGTTGCACCGTCAATTCCTGTCCGGGCAGCGTCTCCACCCGATCCAGCACCAGGCCCGCCTGCGCGAACCAGCCCTTGATCTGTTCGTCGGAAAAGCCGAGCCGCGCGTGCTGGTCGCGCGTCCTCAGTTCCTCTCGCTCGTGCGGCGCGAAGTCGGCGATCAGCACGCGCCCCTCCAAACCGGTCACGCGCGCCGCTTCGGCGATCACCGCTTCGGGCGCCTGCGCATAATGCAGCACCTGATGGAGCAGCACTGTATCGACGCTCGCCGCCTCAAGGGGCAGCTCGAGAAAATCGCCTAGCAGCAGCGCATATTTGTCGCCTGCATCCTGGGGCAGTTTGGCCCGCGCGAGACGCAGCATGTCCGGGCTGCGGTCGAGCGCCGTCACCGCGCGGGCTTCATCACCGAACAGTTCGATCATGCGCCCGGTGCCGGTGCCTATGTCCAGCAGATGGCCGATCGGCTCGCCCGCCAGCAGCGACCGCATCGCAGCTTCGACTTCGGCTTCGGGAACATGAAGCGACCGGATCGCATCCCATTCCTCGGCGCGTTCGGCGAAATAGCTTTCCGCCGCCCGCGCCCGATCGGCCCGCACAGCTGCGAGCCTTGCAAGGTCGGCCGTCTGCCACAGCTGCTCGGCATCCGACGGTTGCAGCCGATCGAACAATTGCATGAAGGGTGCGACAGGTTCGTCCCGTGACAGGCGGAGAAAAACCCAGTTTCCTTCCTTCCGCCGCTCGACAAGCCCCGCCTCGGCAAGAATGCGCACATGCCGCGACACGCGCGGCTGACTTTGGCCGACAACCTGCGCAATCTCTCCGACAGCTAGTTCCATTGCCCGCAAAAGATGGATCACACGCAGCCGCGTCGGATCTCCCAAGGCCCTGAAAATGTCCAATGCCGCGTGCATGGCAATCCTATATAAAGATAGCTTTATATACGTCAATCATTGAGTATAGGCATGTGGAAATGGCAAAAACTGCCGGTTTCATTGATCCCCATTGCAGGAATGGGATTGCCTTGCCTGATCCAAGGCATTACGAATCGCCCCCGCAGGCGCAATGGGGGGTGAACTTTTTCTCCGAGAGTGGTCTGCATTTTGTTTTTCTCAGAGAGGGGTTTAGCCCATGACCAAGTCGATTGCTCTTTCGTTCGTTCTCGCCGCTTCGCTCGGCCTCGCCGCGTGCTCGGGCGGTTCGGAAACCAACGCTGCGAACAACGCTGCGAACTCGGCTGAAAACGCTTCGAACGCTGCCGACAACGCTCTGAACGCTGCGCTGAATGCCGCCGACAACGCCGCCAACGCTGCGTCAAACGCGACGAACAACAGCGCGAACGCGATGTAAGTCCTTCGGGCTATACAAGTTTCGAAAAGGGTCGCTCCGGTTACGGCGCGGCCCTTTTTATTTAAGCTGACGAGATGTCCATGATCCGCCTTAGCCTCGCTTTCACCCTGTCGATCATTCTGTCTGGCTGCGGGCAATCCCAGAGTGATGTCGGGGGTGTCAGCGCGAGTGAGGCGAAAGCGCTTAACGACGCCGCTGCCAAACTGGACGCGGAAATGCCGCCGCCCGAGCCTGTCGAGAACATTGCGGAAGAAAACGTAACCAACGCATCTCAATGAAAAAGGGCCGCCCCGAAGGACGGCCCTCTTAATGATTTCGATCAAGTTAGATCAGCAGTTGCGATCGATCGCGCGACCGGCGAGCGCACCGACACCAGCGCCAATGATAGCGCCTGCCGTGCCATCACCACGGCCATAGCGACCATAACGGCCCGAGCTGCGGCCAACCTCGTTTCCAAGCAGGCCACCCGCGATGGCGCCGATGATCGTACCGCCAGTGCCGTTGCTGCGGCAGCGATAACCGCCACGATAGCCGCGATAGCCACCGCGATAATAGCCGTCACCACCGCGATAATAGCTGTCGCGATAGTAGTCGCCACGATAGCCGCGGTCACCCCGATAATAGTCGCCGCCGCGATAGCCACGATCACCACCGTAATAATAGTCGCCACGCTCGTACCCGCGATAATATTGGGCCGCTGCCGGGGTCGTCGTGACTGCGAACGAAGCAGCGCCCATTGCGAGAGCCGCTCCCAGATTTACAAGAAACTTCGTCTTCATGGCGTTGCTCCTTCCATGTATCGTCCTACGATGGTGGGTCCGGGACAACGGATTCGCCATCGATTGTCTCCCTTTTACAAATGCGCTGTTGAGCGGATCCTGAATGCTGCCGTCAGCCGCCGTTCAGCGAAAAACCTTTTATCGGATGATGGCTGCACCCCGGCGCATTATCGCTTAAGGCAGGCGCAATGCCGCGAATCCTGACCATCATCGTGATCGCGATCCTGCTTTTGCCGGGTCCGTTGGGGAACAAGCCGGCAGCGGTGAAGGCGGGTTCTCTGCTCGTGTCCGCTACCCCGGTGCCGCTGGACCAGGGCGATCCACAACGCCGCGCCTTGGGCGATCTGGAATATCTCGCCGGATGGGAACTGCACAGCCCCAACCCCGGCTTCGGCGGCATATCTTCCGTGTTGGTCACCGGTCCTGGACAGATATTGGGCCTCAGTGATTCCGGCGTGCTGACGGGCTTTCATGTCGGCAATGGCGAGGCCGAGCGCCGCCCTTTCATCGCGCCCCTCCCCGTCCGACCGCAGGACAGGAGCAAGGGGTGGTGGGAATGGGATTCCGAATCGATGGCCCACGATCCCGTCAGCCACCGCTACTGGGTCGGCTTCGAGCTTCAGCAGATGATTTGTCGCTATGGTCCCGGCTTCTCGCGTGTCGAGGCATGCCGCGTCTGGCCGGAAATCATGGCATGGCCGGACACAGGCTCAATCGAATCGCTGGCAAGACTGCCCGATGGCCGCTTTCTCGCGATCTCAGAAATGGGGATGACGGAGGATGGGCGGCACGACGCTTTGTTGTTCAGCGGCGATCCGGCTGATCCCGACACGCCAGCGCCTATGCACCTGCGCTACACGCCGCCGCAGGGCTATCGCCCTACCGACGCGGTATTTCTCGACGCGGATCGGCTTCTGGTGCTCAATCGCCGCCTGACGTTGAAAGACCTGTTCACCGCGACCGTCGCGATCGTCGACTTCCCCGAAAACCCAACGCCCGGCGCAGAACTCAAGGCACGGACGCTGGCGCGGCTGGCCCCGCCCCTGCTCGCCGACAATTTCGAGGGGATCGCCGTCACGCACGAGAAGCGGCGCGACGTCATCTGGATCGTCTCGGATGACAATCACGAGTTTTTCCAACGGACGCTGCTGCTCAAATTCGCGCTGAGGCAAGAAAAGCGCAACTGACCCAGACGCAAAAAAAGCGGCCCCGCCAAGGGCCGCTCCTTTAACCGAAACGATTCGGAAAGATCAGGCTGCGGCGGCAGCCTTCTTCTTGACGATGTCGCGCTTCAGGCGGCGGGCCTTCAGCGACAGCTTGTCATCGCTCGTCTTGACCAGCCAATTGTCCAGGCCGCCATTATGCTCGACCGAACGCAGGCCATGGGTCGACACACGCAGCTTGACGGTGGTTTCCAGCGCTTCGGAGATCAGCGACACGTTCTGCAAGTTGGGCAGGAACACGCGCTTGGTCTTGTTATTGGCGTGGGAAACATTGTGTCCCACCTGGCGGCCCTTGCCGGTCAGCTCGCAAATGCGCGACATAGTCAATCAACCTTGTAGTTCGGGTTCGTTCGGAAAGCCGCGCCGATAGCGGGATTCCCCCACCCCGTCAACCCGGCGCGCTCATGCATCGCAACCGTTTCGGGTGCGAAGCGTTGAACAGCGCATAGCTTAGAGGAGGCGAGAATGAAAGTCATAGGTGGTGTGCTGATCGTCGTTCTGCTGGTACTTGCAGGCGGCATCGCAACGGGTTTCATCGATTTGCAGAAGACCCAGGGCGGCAGTCTGCCCGAAGTATCGGTGAAGGGCGGCCAACTTCCCAAATATGAGGCGAACGTTGCCAAGGTCGAAGTCGGTACGCGCAACGAAACGGTCGAAGTGCCGACGGTCGACGTCAAGAAGCCCTGACCTTTCGCAACAGGCGGTAACTGCGGTAAGGGCGGGGACGATGTCCTCACCCTTTCCTTTGCCAGCGCCCATGCGGCGCGCGTTCGACCTTGCGCGGCAGGCGGAAGCAGCAGGCGAGGTTCCGATCGGTGCGGTCGTGACACAAGGCGGCGTCATCATCGGCGAAGGCGAGAACCGGAATCGCCGCGACTTCGATCCCACGGCGCATGCAGAAGTCGTCGCGATGCGCGCAGCGGCTCTAGCGATCGAAGACTTTCGCCTGACCGATTGCGACCTGTGGGTGACGCTCGAACCCTGTCCCATGTGCGCGGGTGCGATATCCCATGCACGGATCGCGCGCGTCTATTATGCTGTGTCCGATCCCAAGGGGGGCGCGATCGAACAGGGGCCGCGCCTCTTCACCCAGCCGCAATGCCTGCACCGACCCGAAGTCTATGGTGGCCTTGCCGAAGAAGAAGGCTCAACGCTGCTGCGGCGATTTTTTGCTGCCAAGCGCTGAATAGTCGATACGGTAGAGTTGATAAGGCATGTCGCTCATCGTCGTCTTGAGCGTCACCGGGATCAGCCATCCCGGCTTTATGCCGCGCATCAGGTCGGCGTAGAAGCCGCCGGGACTGCGCGACTGGTAGATCGTGCCTTCCGGGAAGTTTGGGCAGACCAACAGGTAGGTCGCGTGGTGGCGCGCCGCGATCGGGCGGAAGCCATCCGCGGTACCGTCGAACGCATGGTGGATGTCGAGGATCGTCTTGCCGTTGCGATGATAGGGACCCGCCAGCGCGCTATGATGCGTCGTCGCGATAAGGCGCGGCCCCAGATCGACCATGGTGAAGATGGTGACGGGTGGCAGTTGGTCCAGTATCTCGAGCGCAGGCAGGGTGCGGCAGCGCCCATTCGCCTTCTTGATCGCGTCGTTGCGCGCGACGGCGGAGGGACGCCAAGGGCGTGGCTTGGTGCCGGTCGCTTCCTGATAAAGCGTCACGATCTTAGGATAGAGCGGATAGACGAAGGCGATGACGGCCAGCAGCGCCACGCCTGCGCCAGCCCACATGCGCGCACGGCGTGATCCCATGGCGATCGCGGCGCACAGGCGATGCGCGAGCCACGCAGCGGGCGGGATCGCCAGCAACTGGGCGGCGGGTCCGGCACGCAACTGCCAGAACAGCAAGGCGGTCGAGAAGAGCATCATTAGCCCGATCGTCGCCCAGGCCCAAAGCCTTTCCGTATCACGGCGCGACTCCCACAAGGCGACGATCAGGCCGAGCAGCCCGGCGGCGGGCAAAGCTAGCAACGGCACGACCATGCTTTGCGCCTGCGCCGTGATCGGCTTGGCCTCCCGGATATTGGCGAGCCAAAGACGCTGAAGCTCCGGCGAAATCTGGTAGGGGCTTAGGCACTGCGGCCAGTTCAGCAGGAAGAAGATCGCGACTGCGCCGCCAACCGCGGCACCTGCGGCCAACCGCGCCTGCCAGCTTCGCAGCGGTGCGACCGAGAGCAGCACCATGCCCGCGCCAGCCGCTCCGAAGACGGCGACCCAGACTGGCGAAATGGCGTCGCACACCATCGCCCGGTT
>CAJYHD010000240.1 GCA_913773715.1 uncultured Sphingobium sp. | reverse complement strand
CATCGAACATGCTGCAGGTGTCGGACTTCGCCTCGGCCCTCGTCGGGGCAGACTCTACGTCGCGACTTGGGCAGGGTTCGTCTTCCTCGTTTTCGTCATCGACCCTCCGCCCGCCGAACCATCTGCTGGTGAGCAAGGCGGAGAGCGGATGAAAGGGGTGTTTTGGACTTCCTTGAGCAGTCGCTTCACAGCCGTTGACCCATTCGGGGCGGTGGCTTCGTCCATCACTTCGACCGTGGGAGCCGATATGTTGCGATCAAATGCACCGCGCATTTGGATGAGACTGGCATGGAGCCATCGGTGGGCAGCGTCGGCGACAGGTGTGATAACGCACCAATCGAGACGGTCAACGGCTTCATAAGGCCGGTGCGATCTGCCGACACAGGCCGTGGCGCAGCTTGGAAGCCACCTGAATGTCGTCGCGCGCCTCATCGACACGGCAACGTAACCCCCACCCGACAGTCTCCGACAAACTCGGCGCGGTTTACTGCGCAGCTATGCAATCATCCATAAAGGTTGTTACTCCAGCTACATTACTGCTGATGAGGCTCCAGTGGATGTCTATTCAGTAGGTAGGGTCCGCGAAAACGGCCTGCAATGACTGGCGCCGCTATTGGTTCCCGCGAGATCGGTGTTTTTGCGGAAATTTGATATACTTCGAAGTGGCGGTTGTGTTGCTTTTTGAAAGTTTTCTTTAACGCGGCGTCATTACGTAATCGCTCGCCGCGACGTATGGTGATGGCGTGCAAGGTTGCTCTGTGCAGGTTCTTGCAGAGGCGTTCGGGCGTCGTGGGCGAGTTGTTGGCTTATCGCCTGATGCAAGCGTAGCGCAAAGGGCGAGCATCATCGGAGCATGATCCATGCGCTTTTTTGATAACCTTTCGATGGTAAGAAAGCTTACCCTGTGTCTGGGAGTTATTCTGGCGCTGACCCTCACGACGAACTTTGTCATTTATACGAAGAAGAACCAGGTCCGCGAAACGACGAGTATCAATGAGCATACGTACAAGGTCATCATGGCCTCGAACAAGCTCGTCGAGGGGATGGTCAACCAAGAGACAGGTCTTCGCGGTTATCTGCTGACGGCCGACCGGAATTTTCTGGCTCCCTACACTGATGGAGCGGCCGACTTCGACCGCGCCATGAAAGAAGCGCGGCGGCTGACCAGCGACAATCCGCAACAACAGAGCCGCCTGACCCAGATCGGTGCTCTGGCGCAGCACTGGCGCAATGAGGTCGCGGAGCCCAACATTGCGTTGATGGCTGCTCCCGCGACGCAAGGCGTCGCACGCGCGAACACGGCGAAGGGCGTGGGCAAGTCGCTGATGGATCAACTCCGCAACCAGGCGGGCGCCGTCATCACCATGGAAAACCAGCTTCTGGCGCAGCGACAGGTTGCGCAGGAGCAGGCCTTCGCCACGATCTCCCAAGCCATTTTCGGCGGGATGATGCTCAGCCTGATGCTGGCCATCGCCATCCTGGTCCTGCTGGTCCGCCAGATCGCGCGGCCGGTGAATGCGGTCACCAACGGTCTCGCCGCGCTGGCAAGCGGGGATATGAGCGTGGCGTCGGTCGATCAGGATCGCCGCGACGAGGTCGGGCGGCTGGCGGTCGCACTCGATAATCTGCGCGCGCAGTTGCTGGCGGCGGACGAGGCCAAGAGGGCGCAGACCCGCCTGATCGTCGACAGCGTCGGCGCGGCCCTGTCCAGGCTGGCGGAGGGTGACCTGCAATCCCGTCTGGATAGCGATCTCGACGGGCCCTTCGCCGCGATCAAGACCGATTTCAACCGCGCGGCGGATGCGCTGCAGACGGCCATGTCGCAGGTCTCCGTATCGACCGGCGGCATCCTCAACGGTGCGGCGGACATCCGCCAGGCCTCCGACGACCTGTCGCAGCGCACTGAGCAACAGGCGGCCAGCCTGGAGGAAACGGCGGCCGCCATGGACGAGATCACGACGACCGTGCGCAAGACCGCCGAGCAGGCGGGGCTGGCTCGCCAGATGGTCGGCCAGGCCAAGGACGAGGTCCAGCATTCGGGCCGGATCATGGAGGATGCCGTCGCCGCGATGAACGGGATCGAGCGCGCCTCGACCGAGATATCCGACATCATCTCGGTCATCGACGGCATCGCGTTCCAGACCAATTTGCTGGCTTTGAACGCCGGGGTGGAGGCCGCGCGCGCAGGGGATGCGGGCAAGGGCTTTGCCGTCGTCGCTTCCGAGGTTCGCGCACTGGCACAGCGATCCGCCGATGCGGCCAAGGATGTCAAGGAGCGGATTTCGGTGTCCGCCGATCAGGTCGATGCAGGCGTGGGACTGGTCAACCAGACCGGCGAGGCGCTCGGCCGGATCGTGACGCGTATCACCGAGATCAACGCCCTGATCGGCGATATCGCGGTGTCGGCGGAACAGCAGAGCACCGGGCTGCAACAGGTCAATATCGCCGTCAACCAGATGGATATGGTCACGCAGCAGAATGCCGCCATGGTCGAAGAAGCGACGGCCGCCGCCCGCAGTCTGGCGGGGGAGGCGGACGAACTCTCGCGGCAGATGGCTCGCTTTTCCATCGTTCGGAATAGCGGGCGGCCCTCCGCCAATATCTCCAGCCTCGACGATCACCGCTATCGCCGCGCGGCGGTGGCGTAAGGAATGACGGACGGGCGGGAGCGGGGCGGCCTTGCCGGGCCCGATCGCTTCCGCCGCGTTCAAAAAAGAATGGCGCCGCCAGTCACGAGGCGGAGGCTGGGGGCGGCATGGTTGAGGCCCGCCGCCGCCAGAATGTCGAACTGAACGACCTTGGTCGGTCGCCAGGCGGCCGACAGCGCGGCCAGGGCCAGAGTCTCATGCTGGTCGGGATCGTCGTCACGCTCCAGCGACAGCTCGGCGTTGGCGGTGATCTGGTCGGTGAACTTGTAACGCACGCCGGTGATCTCGCTGTACGACAGATGTCGTCCCATTCCGGACTGGTTCGCCGCTGCATCGGCTTCCCCCGTCACCGCGATCGCGATCTTCTCGGTCAGCTCATATTGGATGGGGACGATGACCCCCGTCGACCAGGTGCCAGCCCCGACCGGATAGCGTCCGGTTGGGGCCGTGACGAAGGCCTGTATGCCCGCCGAAAAGGGCTTCCCTTTCTGCCCGGCCAGATGCTCGCGGATCGCAAAGGTCACGTCGCCGGTGCCCGTCACCGTGTCGACCGTTTCGTTCGCCTTGTCGCGTGTCCGGTCCCGGCCATAGCCGACCCATTCGAGCTGAAGCTCGGTATTCTTGCCTACGCCCAGACGGGTGAGGATATCGGCGGTGACGATACGGTCCTCGCGCTGGTCGGACTGGTCGTCTCGCTCCCAATCCAGCGCGGACATCTCGACATGCACCCGCCCCGGTTCGGTCGTGCAGCTCGATCCGCCGAGATTGGGACGCGTGGGGCAGAAGCGGGGCTCGTCCTGGGCGAGGGCAGGGGTGTCGATCATGACGGCCGCCACACTCAGCGCCCACGCCAAAACCTTCGCCATTTGTTTCCCCCCTTACAAATATCTGATCGGAAAGACTTTACATAGGCTTTCGTTCCGTTCGTCTCGTCCCGCCGCGACAGAGGCATTTTGACCTATCCGATTGTCACAACCGTCACCGCGCCCCGCGTGGCTTTCAGATAGGGGAAGGCACTCGATGGGGCGCACCGGCCAGGCCCATGGCCTTGCGGGGCCATAAAGAATGGCCGTGTCCGCAATCGGCGACCGTGTTCCGGACGGCATCAGATATGTCACATCGAGATCGGACGCAGCCGTAAAATACAACCCGAGCTGTGCAAGAGCAGGAGACCGTTCAGTCGCCGAACCTATTCGCGATATATAGCGCCTTGACTGTTTTTCCAGCGAGGGCCGACACTTCAAAAGTATGTTTGGTTAACGAAAGCTCCCCGCATCGGGAACTCTATATTAAATCCCGCTGCTCTAAGCGCTCTCTCACGAGGAAGTCGCGAGCCATGCGGAATTTTGGGCAGCTTCGGCGCTCGTCGACGCATCTATCGAACCGAGGCATCGGCATTTTGATGGGACTGGCTTCGCGATGTGTAAACGGGGGGAGACATGCGCGCCACGATCCGGATCAAATTGGTCGCGACATTTGCAGCCGTAATTCCGATGCTTATGGGGTTCAGCGTCGATTGCTTGTCGACCCTGACCGGAAACCCGCGCGACGCCCGGCGAGCCGTGGCCGCATGACGCAGCAGCGGGGGCGCTCGCTTCCTGCCGACCCTCGGGGAAAGAGGCGATGTCGATGACGTTTCGTCAATCGATCATGCTGCTGACCGCCCCCATGCTGGCGGCCCTGCCGACGCCCGTTTTGGCGCAGGAAGAGGAGCCGTGCGCCGAAGCCGGTGGCGAGGGGGAGGACGCAGCTCCCAGCGCCTTCAGTCTCGCCCTGCTCTACAAGGCCGATCTGGTCGGCGTCTCGGCGGGAAAGGGGCGGCGCGGCGCGCGGTTCCTGGACAATCTGGATCTGATCGCGTCGCTCGACCTGGAGCGCGCGGCGGGATGGCGGGGCGGCAGCGCCTATGTCGGCGCCTTAAGCAACGCCGGTGCGCGGCCCAACGATATCGCGGGAACGTTGCAGGGCGTGAACAATATCGAGGTCATGAGCCCGGACCTGTTGCTCTATCAGGCCTGGGTGCAGCAGCGCTTCGCCGGAGATCGCGGCTCGGTGCTGGTCGGCAAATATGACCTGAACAGCGAATTTTATGCCAATCCTGCGGCGGCGGCATTGATCGCGCCGGCCTTCGGCATCGGGTCGGAACTGGCGGCGACGGGCCCCAACGGGCCGTCGATCTTTCCCCAGACCGACCTGGCGATCCGCGTACGGCTGAAGGGCAAGCGCCATTATGTGCAGGCGGCCGCCGTTCGCGCCCCGCGCGGGGTGGCGGATGAGAACGGCCCGCGTTCGGCCCTGTTGATCGCCGAGGCGGGGCTGAAGGGCCGGACGGCGATCACGGTCGGCGGCTGGACCTATAGCCATCGCCAGCAGCGGATCGTTCCGCCGGGTATCACGCCGGGCCCGGACACCGCCGCGTCGCATGGCCTCTATGCTCTGGTCGAGCGGGATCTGGCGGGCGAGGCGGGCAAGATCGGGCATTGGTGCGCCTTTCTGCGGGCCGGTCTGTCCGACGGGCTGACCACGCCGTTCGCCGACGGGGTGCAGGTCGGGGTGACCGGCCATGGCATCCTGCGGTCGCGCCCGGAGTCGCTATTGTCGATCGGGCTGGCCACCGCCGGGCTCAGCCGTGCCTATCGCCGCGCCAATCCACCCGACGAACCGTCGCTGACCAAGACGGAAAGCACCGTCGAGCTGACCTATAGCGATCGGGTCGCGCCCTTCCTGACGCTTCAGCCCGATATCCAATATGTCCATCGTGCATCGGGCCTGCGTGATGCGACCGGCGTGGTGGTGCTGGGCCTGCGGGCGATCGTCGCCTGGAAGATCCACTAGGCGCGTCGTCTCGGGTCAGAAGCGGAACCGCAGCTCGGCCAGCAGGGTGCGCGGTTCGCCGGGGAAGCTGCCGCTTTGTAATGAGAAGCCGGAGGCGGCGTAGCGCTTGTCGAATAGATTATCGACGCGCAGCATCAGTTCCGCGATCCCCAGCGACTTGGTGATCGACGCGTCGAAGATCATATAGGGCTGCACCGCCTGGCCCGACAGGCTGACCCGGCGCGACAGATATTCGCCACCGACACCGATTGCGGTGCCGATCGGCGCGATCTGATAGCGGGTCCAGAAGCCCAGTTGATGCCGGGGTGCATTGGCGAAGCGGTTGCCGACCGCGTTGGTCAGCGACTGCCCCGCCACCGTCCCGGTGATCCGGGTGTCGTTATAGCCGTAGTTGGCGAGCAGCACCCAGTTGCGCGTGATGTCGGTGGACAGGTCGATCTCGAAGCCCTTGCTCGTGACCTCGCCGATCGGGCGCAGCTGATCCTGCCCGTTGACGGGGGCGAGGCTTGGGTCGACCTGCAGCATGTTGCGGCGGATGATCCGATACACCGCCGCATTGGCCTGCAACCGCCCGCCGAGCAGCACCGACTTGACGCCGCCCTCGATCTGGTTGCCCGTCACCGGGGCGAAGGGACCGCCCGCATCGGTGTTCTGGCTGGCGGCGCTCTGCGGCTCGAAGCTGCCCGACCAGCTGGCATAGAGCGACACGCCGGAGCGTGGCTTGACGATCGCCCCGGCGCGATAGGTGAAGCGACCGTCGCTATAGGACGGATTCGCCGTGATGCGCCCGGCGGTGCTGGTCGTCACCCCATCGTCGAACCTGTCATAGCGGACACCGCCGATCAGCAGCAGCGCATCGGTGATGCCGATCTGATCCTGGAGATAGGCGCCCTTGCGCCGGGTGCGTGTGTCGGTCTTGGCGAAGGGCAGAGAGGCGGCGCGCGCCACGTCGCGCGCGGTAACGCTATAGACCGGCTTGCTCAGGCTCAACGGCGTGACGCCCGAGCGCAGGATCCGCGAGTTGAGGATGCTGGTCTCGTCATACCAGTCCGCCCCCATCTGAAACTTGTGGGCCATGCCGATCAGACGTGCCTTCACCGTGGCGTTGGCCATGAAGGACAGGCCGTCCACGTCGCGGATCTGGTCGCGAAACTCGCGCGCGATCAGGTAGGTGCTGCCGGGCACGA
>CAJYHD010000239.1 GCA_913773715.1 uncultured Sphingobium sp. | reverse complement strand
AGCAGGCGAACGCGGCCTGGAATGCAGCGCTGATGCGGCTCTATCCCCGCGCGGCAGGAATCGTGATGCAAACGCGTGCGAGCATGGTCTGCCTGCCGACCATTTCAGGTTCGATGGTAAGGGTCATCCCCAATCCGATCAGTGCGCCGGAGGTTGTGGATGCAGGTTCGGCGCAGGTCCTGACCGCTGTCGGCAGGCTGACGCATCAGAAGGGGTTCGATATGCTGATCGACGCCTTCGCTCAGGTCGCAAGCCGCTATCCCGCGTGGTCGCTCAATATCCGGGGTGAGGGCGAGAGGCGCGCTGCGCTGGAGGCACAGGTGTCGCGGCTGGGGCTTGAGCGGCGCGTGTCGCTGCCGGGGACAAGCAGGCCGGGCGAATGGGTGAGGGACGGCGGGATCATGATCCTGTCCTCACGCTATGAAGGGTTTCCCAATGTTCTGGGCGAAGCGATGGCAGCGGGGATGCCGGTCATCGCTTTTGATTGCGCCTTCGGCCCCGGTGAGATGATAACGCATGGCTCGGATGGATTGTTGGTGCCGTCGAACGACGTCGAGGCACTCGCTGCTGCGATGGCACATGTGATGGATGATCCGGCATTGGCGGCGCGGCTCGGCAGAGCGGCGCGGCTTTCGGCGGCCCGTTTTTCGCCGGAAGCGATCATCGGGCAATGGGAAAGACTGGCCGAAGAACTGGTCGGTAAGTGAGACACTAAAATAGACAGAAATCACAAATGTGATGTGAGTGTCCTGTCAATATTTGAAGCCAAGTTTCAGAAATATCTGCCATTTCTTGAATTCATCGAACTGGCTTTTCGATGCGCGATCCATCCATTGCGCGCCTACTTCCGTCCAGACATGCCTATTGAGCAGATAACGCGCGCTGGCATGTGCCGTCAGATAGCGCTGGTTGACGTCGAAATCGCCGCGATATTTGATCTTGCGATAGCCGACCGAGCCGAACAGCAGAAGGTTGTGCCGCACCTCCTGATCGATGCCGAGGTTGAAGATCGTATCCACGCGGCCAAGCGCGCCGCTGCGCACCGTCGCGACGTCGCCGCGAAACATGTCGAAGTTGATCGCCGTGCGGGTCCGAGGCCGCCATGTCATCTGACCATTGGCGGCAAGGCCCGTATAAGGCGGGAGGCCAAGGTCGCCGGGTTTCGTGCGGAACAGGCCGAGGCCCAGCTGTCCCGTCAGGCGATCCGCGATCTGGACGGCTACGCCGCCGGTCGCGCCATAGGTGGTTGCCCGACGATCGACGCCGAAGCGGTCGAAGCGAAGCCGGGGATCGCGGCGGTTGGCGAAAGGCTCGACGAAGAGGGCAATGCGTTCGGAGAGACTGACGCTGCCTTTTACGCGAGCGGTGTAGGTCACCATGTCGCGGTCGGCATCGTCGACCGACAGATAGTCGAGCTTCGTCGCGCCAAAAGCCGTTACGATACCGAAACGTCCTCCTTGATGCTCAAATTCGAGTTCTCCCCCGGCGGAGTTGATCTGCGCGGGGCGGCGGAACTGGGCGATGAAGGCTTCGGGATCGCTGCGCCGCTCGAACGTGCGGTCGAAGAAGAGCTTGCCGGTGATCGACTGGCGATCGGAGAATTTCTTCTTGTAGTCGATGATGCCGCCAAAGGTCGTCACATTCTCGCTCTGATATTGCGCATAGCGGTAGGCGTTGACGTAGGCGCGGGTATAGAGGTTGGACGATCCGCTGTTTCGGCGGGCAATGACGCTCGGCGAAATGACGAAGAAGAAGTCGTCCCGCTCATTCGACGGTGAAGCGAAGACGTTCGTGTCGTAGCGGGCCGTGCCTTCGATCATCGGCTCTATGACGAAGCTGCCTGCCTGGATCGTGCGGGATTCATAGCCCGGTCGCGGCAAATCCTCTATCGCGGTGTTGCGGGTTATCTCTTGCGGCAGCGCAGGGTTGCTGAGCCATCCCACAGCAAGGACCGCCACACCCCCCGCCAATCGCAGACGCGATGGCCCTTTTGTCGCGTGCATGGATCAGAACCAGCTTTCCTGGACGTCGATGACGTCGCCCGCCTGTACGTCGCTGTTGGGCGCGGCACGTCCCATGACCTTGTTGCGCGTGATGAGGATGTCCTTCTTCTTGGCGCGGAAGGTGTATCCGCCAGCGATCGTCACCGCCGTCATCACCGACATGCCGGGGACGTAGGGATATTGACCGGGCCGCTGAACTTGACCGCCCACATAGACCGGGCGATAGGCAATCACTTGCGCGCTGACACGTGGTTCTACGAGAAGCTGCCGAGCCTTCAGCGCTTCGGCGATGTCATTCTGCGCAGCGTCCACCGATTTGCCCGCTACCGGGATCGAGCCGATCATCGGCAGCGAGATCGTGCCGGTGTCTGACACGAGGTATGTCTCGTTCATCGCGTCCATGCCATAGACGTTGATGCGCACCTGATCGCCGGGTCCGAGTTGATAGGGCATGGGCGCGCTGGCCGCGAGCCGTGGCGAGTCGCTCCCGGGGCTCGCGCAACCGGTCATCATCAGGGCCGACGCCGTTGCAAAAGCCACAATGCGGATGACCATCTTTCCCTCCTTTGTCGTCTTCATTCTGTTTGTGGGTCAGCGCGTCGCCGCGAGCGGGCGGGGCGCAGACGCCTCCTGTCCCAGCCAATGGCCTAGATCCTGCTGGAGCATGTCCTGCAACATCAGCGTGTCTTCGCGATAATATCGGCGCAGCATCTGCTTCAGCTCTTCGGTGAGCGGCGGATAGCGGACGGGAGCCGCCATGGTGGCGCGCACGCGCGAAAGCCAGGGATTGCTGCGCAGCGGATCGAGCAAGGGCCGCATCGGCTTCAGAACACGCCGCAAGGCAAGCGGCAGCATCGGCGCGGTGCTGTCGTTCTTGCGTCCGCCGAGTTGATCGGGCGCGATGTGCACAGTTACGCCGATATGGCGGCAGGTGTCGGCGATCACTTGCTCCGAGTAGTGGCGCAGGCTTTCGTAGAGGATGACCTGTAGCTGGTTGCGCGGATAGTGGAGGAGGAATCGCGCCAGATGCGCGCCATAGAGGCCGCCTGTCAGGAACCGGGACTGGGCCGCGTTCTCACCCTCCAGATATTTGCGGGGATCGTTGCCGACGGTACCGCGTCGGAACAGCATGCAATAATCCGAATAGGCGCGCTGCACCGGATCGCGCAGCTGGACGATCAGGCGCGCGTCGGGCAACATGCTCGCCATCCGCGCCGCTGCCATAGGATGAGCCAGATAATCGGCTGATTTTTCGCCTACGATGCGTCCGGCTGGGGCGGGATCGAAGAGTGACGCATACCATTGCGGACCGCGCTCATATTCCGAGCTGAAATAATGCGGCTCCGCATCGGGAAGCCAGAGGTCGGGATGATTGCGCAACTGGTGCGCGATCCAGGTGGTCGCGCCCTTGACGGCGCCGATCACGACGAAGGCAGGCAGGCGGTCGGTCATGTCAGGCTCCACAGGCTTGGCTGACGATCGCGCGCAGCGTCAGGCCCATGCGGACGCAGGCGGCGGCATCGAGCGTCGGATCGACGGGAAGGAGCAGGCTGGTTTCGCCAAGTTGCCGCGCGACGGGCAACCTTCGGGGCGGCTCTCCGTCTGAGCGCGTGAAGGCCTGTTCGAGATAGATTTCGGGGCAACTGCCAGCCTGACAGGGGATGCCCTGTTGCCGCGCCTCGCGAATGATCATGTCACGGGTCCATGTGCCGCGCAGATGGTCGGGCCGAATGAAGGCGTAGAATTTATAATAAGCGTGGCCGATATGGTCTTCTGGCTCCACGAGCCGCAAGCCGGGCAGGTCACGCAGCATCTCCAGCAGGATCGCGGCGTTTGTGCGCCGCCGCTCGATCGTGGCGGGCAGGCGGGAAAGCTGGATGACGCCGATCGCGGCCTGCATTTCGGTCATGCGATAATTGCTGCCGAAATCGGTATGCAGCCAGCGGAAGGTGACGCCGTCGCCCGGCTGCGCGGTGATTTCCGGGTCCTTGCCATGATCCTTGAGCGACCAGGCAGTCTTCCACACGGATGCGTCGCGCAGCAGCAGCATGCCGCCTTCGCCACCAGTGGAAATGATCTTGTCGGTGCAGAAGGAGAAGGCAGCCGCATCGCCGAAGCCGCCGACCGGACGGCCATGCAGCGTCGCGCCATGGGCTTGCGCGCAATCTTCGATCAGGCGGATGCCACGCACCGAAGCAAAGGCGGCGATCTCATCAACCGGGGCGGGGTAGCCCGCCAGATGGACGGCGATGATCGCTTTGGTATGCGGCGTCAGTACCGCTTCGATCGTGTCGCAAGTGATCGCTTGCGAGACAGGATCGATGTCGGCGAAGACCGGGCGGGCGCCGCAGGCGACGACGCAGCTGGCGCTCGCCATGAAGCTGCGGGCGGGGACGATCACTTCGTCGCCCGGCCCTATGCCGAGCGCCTTGAGCGCGACCTCCAGCGCCAGCGTGCCATTGGCGATGGCAATGGCGTAGGGCATGCCGCAGAGCGTAGCAAACCCGTCCTCCAGCGCCGCGCAATGTTCGCCGTGATGGAGCGCATTGACCCGGCCCGTTTCCAATATGCGGGCGACTGCCGTGATCTCGTCGGCGCTGTAGGTCGGCCATTGCGAGACGATCGGCTGATCCTGCCGAAACTCGCTGCTCTGAACGGATGTGAGCATGATCAGGCTCCCAAGCGGGATTGACGAACGACGTCGTCGGTCGCGAAGGCGGTCTTAGCGAGACCGACGACGCTGAGGCTCGGCGAGGGTAGACCGTCCACCAATTCGCGAGGCTCATCCTGACGCGTCACCTGATGCAGCAGGGTGAAGAGCTGTTCGCGTACCTCCTCGGCATCATGGCGCATGATCCCATGTTCGAGTCGGTCGAAGGCGGCCTGAAGCTGGGCGAGCGGCACCGGTACCGGTTCTGCCTCCAGCACGCCGGGCAGTTCGGAAGGCAGCTGCGTCTCGCGCTCGTCGAACAACTCTTCGTACAACTTTTCGCCGGGGCGAAGACCGACGATCTTGATCGGCACGTCGCGGTCTGGGATCAGGCCTGCGAGGCGGATCATACGGCGTGCGATGTCGATGATCTTCACCGGCTCGCCCATGTCGAGGACGATGATGCGACCCCGCTCCAAGCCGCTTTCCATGACCCGCGCAGTGCTGTGCAGGATGAGCTGCACAGCTTCGTGAACGGTCATGAAGAAACGGGTGATTTCCGGGTGGGTGACGGTCAGCGGGGCGCGGCGTTCGAGTTGCCGCTGGAAGAGCGGGATGAGCGACCCGCTCGACCCCAGCACATTGCCGAAGCGCACGGTCATGAAGCGCGGGGCGTCGGGATCGTCCGCGCCCTCCAGATCGAGTGCCTGTGCGTAAAGTTCGCCAAGGCGCTTGGTCGCGCCCATGACGCCGACGGGATTGACCGCCTTATCGGTCGACACCTGAACCATGGCGCGCACACCGAAGCGGCGGG
>CAJYHD010000238.1 GCA_913773715.1 uncultured Sphingobium sp. | reverse complement strand
ATCTCGCTAAACGCGTCACGGCCCAGCTCATCGGCGATCGTGCTGGGCCGTGACGCGTTTAGCGAGATCATCGGCCGGGCGCTGCGCGCGGCGCAGGGTGAAGCCGAGGAGGCGGGTCCCGCTCCCGCCTCGGGAAAGCCCAAGTCGCCGAGGTCCCGCAAGACCCGCGGCTGAGGACCGAGTGGGGCAAGCTGGAGCGCCAATGGGCGCGCTTTGGCCTGCCCCCCGAGACGTTCTGGAAAATCACGCCCGCTATCATGCGGTCGACGATCCTGGGCCGGATCGATGCCCGGCGTGATGACTACGAACTGGCCAAATACGCAGGCTGGAAAGCGATCTGGTTCCACCGCCAGGACCGGCTGGAGTCGTTCGGGACCTATGCCGTGAAAGAGCAGCCAGAAGCCGATGGCGAGCGCCAGCGGCCAGAAGAGATGCTGGCCTCTCTCGTCAGTCGGGCAGGCAGCGGTGCCCCGATCAATGTCGAACTAGTCGACAGACCCCGCCCGCGGGGCTGAACCCCATCAACGTCAGGAGGTGACGATGGAAGCAATGCTCGCCAATCTCACCTTTGGGATGAACGTGCGCGACGCCGCCTTCCGGTCGGCGCTGGCGACAGATCGTGTCGAGTTGCAGCGCACCGAGAGCCAGTTCCGCCAGTCCGGCGACGGCATGTCGGCGGCGATGCAGGACGCCGCCCGCGAGATCAACCGCGCGGCGCTGGCGATGATCGACAGCCTGTCGCGCGCGGCTGACAAGGTGCGCAACGCCGGACTGATCATGACGGCAGCGCTCACCGTGCCGCTCGCCGCAGCAGGCAAGACCGCCAAGGACACCGCATCCGATTTCCAGGTTGCGATGAACAACGTCCATGCGGCCATGCTAAATGCATCGCCCGAGGAGCTGAACAAGCTGCGCGATGCCGCGCTGACGTTGGGTCCGGCATTCGGGAAGAGCGCGATCGAGGCGGCGGGAGCGATCGAGGGGTTGGCAAAGAACGGTATGGACGCCGCATCCATCCTGGGCGGTGGCTTAGCGGGTGCGCTTACGCTTGGCGTTGTCGGTCAGACCGATCTTGGTAGCGCAGCGAACGCGACGACTGACATTCTCCAGCAGTTCCACCTGACCGCTGGGCAACTTCCGACGATTGTCGACAAGGTCAGCGGCGCGCTCGACGCGTCGAAGCTGTCTTTCGACGGCTATAAGGACGCGATCGGCCAGGTCGGTGGCATCGCGGGTGGGCTGGGGTATCGATTTGAGGATATGAACACGGCTCTCGCTGCCGTCATTCCACTTATGACTGGCGGATCGGACGCTGGTACGTCGTTCAAGACATTCCTGCTCGCGCTCACGCCAGCTTCGAAAGACGCCCAGGATGTGATGAAAAAACTCGGGCTGGAGTTTTACAGCGCCACAGGCGGCGCCAAGTCGCTGAGTGAGGTCGCAACACTCCTCAATGAGAAGCTCACGCCACTCTCCGACCGCGCCCGCCAAACGGCGCTGACCAAAATCTTCGGCACTGACGGCATGAGGGTGGCGATCGCGCTGATGCAGGCGGGTGCCAAGGGTATCGCCGACGTCCAAGCACAGATCGATAAGGCGTCTGCCAACCAAAAGATGGCGGTGCTGCTCGACGGCGAAGCGGCAGCAACTCAGCGCGTCGCCAGCGCTTGGGAAAAGCTGAAGATCGTCGTCGGTGAGGCCGGGATCATCCAGGCGTTTACGATGGTGAAGGAGGCGACTGCCTCTGTCCTGTCGGTACTCGCCAGCGGACCGCCCTGGTTCTACAAGATCATGGTCGCGGTCGGACTGTTCGCGGCATCGCTGGGCCCGCTCACGCTGGCGCTGTTGCAGGTCGCGAAGATCGGCTTGCCGCTCTTGCTGCTCCGGCTTGGACCGGTCGCGCTCGGCATCGCCGCGATCATCAATCCGATGGGGGTGCTGATCCGGCTGCTTGGACAGCTTGCGCTACAGGCTGGAGCATCCGCGATCCTTGCACGCCTGGGCACCGCGATGATCGGCTTCGCTGGCCCGATTGGCTTGGTCGTCACCGCGCTGACCGTTCTCGTACCGCTGCTATTCCGCAAGCGGGAGGCGTCGCTCGCTGCTCAAGCCGCAGTGGACGCGGCGCGCGAGGCGGATCGCCGGTCGACCCAGACCGCACTGGAACTGGCAAGTGCGACCGATAAGGCTCGGGCCGCAATTCTCGAAAAGGCTAAGGCCGACCGGAAGGCGGCAGTTGATGCCGTCGCCAAGGCAAAGGCGGACATGGCGGCCGCGCGCGCCTCCTATACCCGTGCCAAGGCGGATGCTGATCGTGCGGCGCAGCTGGGCCCGACGGATAGCGAGGGCGGGATCGGCGTCGCCCAGACTGCCGCGACCACCCGGTTCATGCAGGCCTCGGCAAACTTCCAGGCGAGCATTGATGCGCTGGGCGGTCAGGTTCGCGCGCTGGACACACTGAATAAGGCGATCGGATCGGCCAGCGCCGCCCCGACCGACCGTATTGATATGTCGTTCGACGACGAGAAGAAGAAGAAGGAGAAGAAGGGTCGCGACGCCGCTCAGGACGAGGCCAATTACCTCGACGAACTCGGCCGCGCCCGCGTCGAGCTGCTCCGCGCCCAGGCCGACATGACCGAGGATGCGCGTACCCGGCACCGCGCGGATCTCGCCGCGCTGGAAGAGGATCGCGCATCCTACGCCCGCCAGCTTGAACTCGATAAGGGGCTGACCGATGCCAAGCGCCAGACGCTCCTCGCCAAGCGAGACGAGGTCGTAGAGATCCAGCGCGGTGTCATCGACCAGACGCTATTCCGTGCCGAGACGCAGAAGGCCTATGATCTGGCCAAGGCGGAGAACGATGCTCAGCAGGATCACCT
>CAJYHD010000237.1 GCA_913773715.1 uncultured Sphingobium sp. | reverse complement strand
CTGTTCATCAACCGGGCCTGCGACGGACCGTAGATATCGGCGTCGACCAAGCCGACCCTGTGGCCGAGGCGATGGAGCGCGACCGCGAGATTGGCTGAAAGCGTCGATTTGCCCACGCCCCCCTTTCCCGACGCGACGGCGATGATTCGCGGCGCACGCCGTTCCGATGTCATGGCGATCCGGACCTCGCTGACCCCCGGCACGGTCATCCCCCCCTCGCGGATCGCGGCGACGAGGCCATCGCGGCGATCGGGCGACAAACCGCCGACATCGAGTGCGAGCATCATCACGCCATCCTTGACGCGGGGCGTGCTGGCGCGGCCATCGGTCAGGGCGGACAAGCGGGCGGCGAAGTCGGAAAGATCGGTCATGTCCCGCCCTCTAGGAAATAATCGCGGCCATTGGCACTGTTTTTCGGACGAGAGCCTTCCTATAGAGATGTCATGAAGAGACTATTCGGGTGGATGCCCGGCATCCTGAACATGGCGCAAGGCCCATGGGGCGGCAACGGGCCGGACGGCGACAAGGGATCGGGAGAGGGAGACGGACCGCGTAATCCGTGGACCCAGCCTTCAGGGCGCCCGACACCGCAGAAGGGACCATCCGCGATCGAGGAACTGTTGCGCCGGGGCCGCGAGAGCTTCGGCCAGGGGGGCGGGAACGGCGGCTTTGGCGGAATGCCGCCGCGTGGTGCCGGAAAAGCCTTGTGGCCCGCGGCTATTGCCATTCTCGTCATATTGTGGCTCGTCCTGACCAGCTTCCATCGCGTCGGTCCGCAGGAGCGCGGCGTGGTGACGATGCTTGGCAAATATAGCCGCACGTTGACGCCCGGCATCAGCATGACACTGCCCGCCCCGTTTGAGGCGGTGACGACGGTCGATGTCGAGGAAATCCGTACCATCGACATCGGCTCGGTCAGTGCAGAGAGCGAAAATCTGGTGCTGACCGGCGACCAGAACATCATCGATCTCGCTTATTCGGTGCGCTGGAACATCCGTAATCCCGAACTTTACCTGTTCCAGCTGTCGGACCCGGACTCAACGGTGCGCGAAGTCGCCGAGAGTGCGATGCGCTCCGTGCTGGCGAGCGTCAGTCTGGACGATGCGCTGGGTGCTGGCCGTACCGGCATCGAGCAGCAGGTCGAGCAGAAGATGCAGGAAATTCTCGACAGTTATAAGTCGGGCATCCGCATCCAGGGTGTCGCGATCAAGCAGGCCGACCCGCCGACCGCCGTCAACGACGCGTTCAAGGAAGTGTCCGCCGCACAGCAGACCGCGCAGACCTATCTCAACGAAGCGCGCGCGGCCGCCCAGCAGGTGACGGCCAAGGCGCAGGGCGAGGCCGCAGCCTTCGACAAGGTCTATGAGCAGTATAAGCTTTCGCCCGAAGTCACGCGCCGCCGCATGTATTATGAAACCATGGAGGGCGTTCTGTCCAATGTCGACAAGACCATCGTCGAAGGGAACAACGTGACCCCCTATCTCCCGCTGCCGGAACTCAAGCGCCGGGCGCAGGGTGCTACCGCGTCCAGCAGTAACAGTGTGGAGGGCCAGTGATGCCGATCCTGCGTCATCCCGTCGCGCTCGCACTTGGCGCGCTTGTCCTGCTCATCCTGCTAGGCAGCACGATCGCGATCGTCCCTGAAACCAAGCAGGGCGTCATCGTCCGCTTCGGCGATCCAAAGGCGATCATCAACCGCTATCGCGCCAACGAGACGTTCGGCAAGACCGGCGCTGGCGTGATCCTGCGCGTGCCGTTCTTCGACCAGATCGTCTGGATCGACAAGCGCGTCTTGTCGGTCGAGATGGAGCGGCAGCAGGTACTGTCGACCGATCAGCTGCGGCTCCAGGTGGATGCCTTCGCCCGGTATCGTATCGTCGATCCGCTGCGCATGTATATCGCAGCGGGCAGCGAGGATCGCGTGTCCGACGCGTTGCGCCCGATCCTTGGCTCCGCGCTGCGCAACGAACTCGGCAAGCGGCCGTTTGCAGCTCTGCTCAGCCCCGAGCGCGGCCAGGTGATGGACAATATCGAGGCGGGCCTCAACCGCGTCGCTCGCCAATATGGCGCGCAGATTGTGGACGTGCGGATCAAGCGCGCCGACCTTCCCGATGGCACGCCGCTCGAAAGCGCGTTCAACCGCATGCGCACAGCGCGTTCGCAGGAAGCGCTGACGATCCGCGCGCAAGGCGCAAAGCAGGCGCAGATCATTCGCGCCGAAGCGGATGCGAATGCTGCGCGCATCTATGCGGAAAGCTATGGCAAGGACCCGTCCTTCTATGACTTCTACCGTGCGATGCAGAGCTATCGTTACACGTTCTCGCCGGATCGTAGTGGGCAGACCAACATGATCCTTACGCCAGACAATCAGTTCCTGCGCCAGTTTCAGGGGCAGCGTTAAATCTTCGTCATGATCCATCCCAAGGATCATTACGGAACCAGCCTATTCAATGAGGGTTAAGGGAAAGCGGCGCATGTCAGGGCTTCCTTGGAAAGTCCCGCCTTCCCCCTTTTGAAGATCATGAGAGGACCGTCACGAGTGCGTTACGCTTATGCCATCACCGGCGCCCTGTTGCTGGGCGGCACCGCCATCGCCATCACCAGCCCCAATGTCGGCGCGCAGGTCGCCCAGAATGAAGGGCTTCAGGCCGCAGCCCCCGCAGGCGCGCCTGCCAGCCTTGCCGATATGGTGGAAAAGCTTCAGCCCGCCGTCGTCAACATCTCGACCAAGCAGCGCGTGCAGGTGCAGAATCCGCTCGCCGGAACGCCGTTCGGCGACCTGTTTGGGATGGGCCAAGGTCAGCCACAGACGCGTCAGGCGCAGTCGCTTGGTTCGGGCTTCATCATTTCCGCTGACGGCTACATCGTCACCAACAACCATGTGGTGTCGGCTGGTGCGGAAGGCGCGACGGTCGAGCAGATCACTGTGACGCTCACCAACCGCGAGGAATATACCGCCAAGCTGGTCGGTCGCGACGCGGCGACGGATATCGCCGTCCTTAAGATCGAACCGAAGAAGGCGCTGCCCTTCGTCAAGTTCGGCGACAGCGCCAAGGCCCGCGTCGGCGACTGGGTTATCGCGATCGGCAACCCGTTCGCGCTGTCCGGCACCGTGACCGCAGGCATCATCTCTGCCGTGCATCGCAGCACGGGCGCGGCCTATGACAAGTTTATCCAGACCGACGCCTCGATCAATCAGGGCAACAGCGGCGGCCCGATGTTCGACATGCGCGGGAACGTGATCGGCATCAACAGCCAGATCCTGTCGCCCTCCGGCGGCAATGTCGGCATCGGCTTTGCGATCCCGTCCGAACAGGCGGCTCCGATCGTGGAAACGCTGCGCAAGGGTCAGACGATCCGTCGCGGATATCTCGGCGTGCAGATAAGCCCCCTAGGCGAAGATCTGGCCGATTCGCTGGGTCTTGCCAAGAACCGGGGCGAGTTCGTGCAGGGCGTCGAGCCGGGCAAGGGCGCGGACAAGGCCGGGATCAAGGCGGGCGACGTGATCGTCAGCGTCGCAGGCCAGGAAGTCAGCCCCGATCAGAATCTGTCGTCCATCGTCGCGAGCCAGTCGATCGGCGCACGCGTGCCTATCGTCCTGCTCCGCAATGGCCAGCGCCAGACGGTGACGGCTGTGGTGGGCGAGCGTCCGTCGGATTCGGAGCTGAACAGCTTCAGCCAGCAGGACGACGATCAGGACTTCAGCCAGCAGCAGCCTCAGCCGAACCAGGGTCAGGCGACGCAACAGTCGCTCGGCATCGCGGCCATTCCGCTGACGCCGTCGATCGTACGCCAGCTCGGCATTCCTGCCGATACGCGCGGGATCGTCATCACCGGCGTGGATGGTTCGACCGATGCGGGATCGAAGGGCCTGCGTCGCGGCGACGTGATCCTGAGCGCAAACAACCGCCCGGTGATGAGCCAAGCGGAACTCGACGCGCAGGTTAAGGCCGTGAGCGCGCAAGGCCGCAACGCTATCCTGCTGCAAGTGTTGCGCCGGGGCCAGACGCCGATCTTCCTGCCGGTTCGCTTGCGGGACAAGTAAGCGGCTCTTGCCGGACCGGCTTGCGCTTATCTATGATGGGCGCGCCATTTCAAACCCGTTCGGGCCGAGCATCTGACATGCTCGGGGCGGACGGGTTTCTTTTTGGGGAGGCGATATGAGCGACGGCATCTTCATCGGATTGGGCGCGCCGGACAAGGACGGTGGCCTTCCCCAATATCTGAACCTGCGCCGAGCCAACCGGCATGGGCTGATTGCCGGAGCGACCGGCACTGGAAAGACGGTGACGTTGCAAGGCATCGCCGAAAGCTTTTCGAAGCTGGGCGTGCCGGTATTCCTCGCCGATGTGAAAGGCGACCTGTCGGGCATATCGATGGCGGGATCGCCACTGGCGAAGAATGCGGATAAGCTGGCGGCGAGAGCCAAGGAAATCGGCGTCACAGATTATGCCTTCGCCGACAATCCTGCGATCTTCTGGGACCTCTATGGCGAACAGGGCCATCCGATCCGCACGACGGTGAGCGAAATGGGACCGCTGCTCCTTGCACGGCTGATGGGTCTCAATGAAACGCAGGAAGGCGTGCTGTCGATCGCCTTCAAATATGCGGACGAGGAAGGGCTGCTGCTGCTCGACCTCGGAGATCTGCAAGCGATGCTGGCGCATTGTGCCGAGAATGCGGACAGCCTTTCGGCTAGGTATGGCAATGTCACCAAGGCCAGTGTCGGCGCGATCCAGCGGCAGTTGCTGCAACTCGATGCCCAAGGCGGCGGGCATTTCTTCGGCGAACCGGCGCTCGACATCCACGACTTTCTGAAGGTCGATGATCAGGGTCGGGGCTATGTGAACATCCTTGCCGCCGACAAGCTGATGCAAAGCCCCAAGCTGTACGCGACTTTCCTGCTCTGGCTGCTGTCCGAACTGTTCGAGATGTTGCCGGAAGTGGGCGATCCCGAAAAGCCGGTACTGGTCTTTTTCTTCGACGAGGCACACCTGCTGTTCGACGACGCCCCCAAGGCGCTGACCGACAAGATCGAGCAGGTGGTGCGGCTGATCCGGTCGAAGGGTGTCGGCATCTATTTCGTGACGCAGAACCCCATCGATATCCCTGAAGATGTCGCGGGGCAACTCGGCAACCGGGTGCAGCATGCGCTGCGGGCATTCACTCCGCGCGACCAGAAGGCGATCAAGGCGGCGGCGGAAACATTTCGGGTCAATCCCGATCTGGACGTCGAAACGGCGATCACGGAACTCAAGGTCGGCGAGGC
>CAJYHD010000236.1 GCA_913773715.1 uncultured Sphingobium sp. | reverse complement strand
ATTTGTGCTTGGCTCGCTTCCGTTCGTTTGGCCCCGCCAAGTGTCTGCCTTCGACCATCCGAACTAGGCGCAAATACGTCCATAATTGGGCGTTTCTGGTCAGGCAGCTTCGTCTGGGATTGGTGGGGGCTGTGTGAAAACGCGTTGTCTGCTTTGAAATAGCATGCGCACGTTGGCTCCTTCGTGCTCAGCCTCTCATCGCCGCGATCATCTTCGGGGCACCGAGCATGTTGATGGCGCGCTTCATATTGTAAGCGAGGACGTGGAGGCTCATTTCGGTGCGCACCTTTTCCAGGGTCCGTGTCTTGAAGTGGCTTCTTCCCATCCAGTCCTTTATCGTACCGAATACGTGTTCGACAGTTCGTCGTCGGACACGGATGGCGTCGGGCATGCGCTCGAGCCTTGCCTGCATGGTCTCGATCACGTGTTCATGCTCCCACCGCTTGATCCGCCGCTCCTTGCCGGTCGTGCATCGCTGCTTGATCGTGCAAGCGCCGCAATGACTGGACCAGTAGGCATGGAGCCGCAGGCCCTGTTCGACCGTGGTAAAGCGGCGGGGAAGCGTCTCACCTGCAGGGCAGCGATAGCTGTCTGCGGCCGGCTCGTAGCGGAAATCCTGCTTGCCGAACCGTCCGTCAGCCTTGGCTCCCGATGTAAGCGGCTTAGGGCAGATCGCGGTAATGCCTTCTTCTTCGCAGGCCAGCACCTCCACGCCTGAGAAGTAGCCGCGATCGGCGAGCACGGTCAGCTGATCCAATCCGATCGCCTCGCGTGCCTTGCGGCCCATGTTCGCCAATTGCGAGCGGTCATGACCGACATTGGTCATCTCGTGCGCCACGATTATGTGACTGTAAGCATCCACCGCCGCCTGGAGGTTGTAGCCGACCAGCCCTGTTCCTTTCCCGGCAGTCGCCATCGCCCGTGCATCCGGATCGGTCAGCGAAATCTGACGGTCAGGTGCGTCCGCCACCACGCGCTCCATCTCCTGAACTCGCGCATCTGGCGGCGTAGCGCCTCGAGCCGTTCGCCAAGTCGCTTAGTGCGGACCTGCGCCACCACATCCTCCTGCCGGTCAGCAGTGTCAAGAAGGCCGAGATAACGTTCGATGCTCGCCTCGATCTGCTCCATCCGCCGTCGGATTGCTCCGGGCGTGAAGTTCCTATCGCGCGTGTTCACCGCCTTGAACCGACTGCCGTCCACGGCCACCGTGCCGCCAGCGATCAGCCCCAGCTCGCGACACAACACCACAAACTGCTGGCAACTCGCCCGGATCGCCTCGCCACTGTCGCGGCGAAAGTCGGCGATGGTCTTGAAGTCGGGCGCCAGCTTGCCTGTCAGCCACATCAGCTCCAGATTGCGTCCCGCCTCGCGTTCAAGCCGCCGGCTCGACTGCACTTGGTTGAGATAGCCATAGAGGTAGAGCTTGAGCATCATTGCCGGATGATATCCCGGACGGCCTGTCGCCGCCGCATCGCCAAAGCCTAGCGCCGACAAATCCAGCTCGTCGACGAACACGTCGATGACCCGAACTGGGCTGTCTTCGGCAACGTAATCGTCAACGCAATCCGGCAAAAGCTGAACCGCCCGCCGATCACAACCCTCGATGAAACGCCCCATCTCACGCCTCCCAAGCAGGCCTGAAACATAGCAGATCACCGCGTTTCCACACAGCCTCGGTGGAAAGCGGACTTGCGGCTTTTTGCGAGATGAACCGGATTGTGGACATGCGTCCAGGGGCTAAAGTCGGATGATGCGAGAACCAAATTTCCACGACGACGGTTGGTGCCTTGAGGACGGAGAGGGTTACCACGCCGACGCGCCCGACACCTTCTAGATACCTGAACGCCAAAGGCGTGAGGGCCTTGAAGCAGGTGACCTTGCCAAGCTGATCTTCCGCATAAGCGTGGATAACGCCGACGAGAATGTCGCTGTTGAGCGCATGTGGGTGCTTGTTCGGGAGCGCACGGCAGACGGGTATCTCGGCGTTCTCGACAACGAACCCGACGCCATCGCCGAGAACGACGAGTTCTGGTTAGGCAGCGAGCTTCCATTCTCTGCCAAGCATGTGATTAACATCGAAGAGCGCGATGCGAATACCATGGCGCTCGCTTCAAAAGAGCCGCGCACGCGCTGGTCAGGCTGACACCTACTCGCGTCCGCTTTCGATACCGAAACAGCATCCACACCGCCATGCCGACCATGAACAGGTTCTCGATCAGCGAAACGAAACCAAGCGGCACGTTGCTCGACCCGCCAACACACGCGCACTTTAATTCGCGCTTGTCGAGGTAAACCGCCTTGAACACGGAGACTGCTCCGATCCCGCCGATCACCAGCGCCACCGGTATGGACAACCAGGGCAGCGCGTCCGCCGTCATCAGCACGCCCGCGAGCGCCTCGCCGAACGGATAGAGGTAAGCGTAAGGAACCCAGCGCCGCGCAAGCAGGTCGTAGCTCAGAAACATCGTGGAAAAACGCTGAACGTCCTGCAGCTTGAGAATGGCGAGCACGCACATCGAAAAGCTGACGAATTATGCCGCAGCACGTCCCGTCAGCGGCGTTCCGTAAGCAGCGGTGCTCGCCGCCATCGCCGTGAGCAGGATCATCGCGAACAGGGCGACAACCGGGCGATAGCTCGTCTCGTCCTTGGCGGGGACATGGCCGCCGAAGAAGCGGGTCAGATCGTCATTGCCGCCAATCCGCTCGCCTCCGATGAAGGTCTGCGGCGTCGTCTTGACGGCATGCTCCGCCATGAACGCATCCGTTTCGTTGCGAGTGCTAGGCCAGTGATCCTCAACCTCATAACCGTGACGCTTGAGCTGCCACTTCGACTTGAGGCCGTAGGGACATACATGCTCGGCATTACCATGCGATACAGGACGGCCTTGCGGAGCGCGGCGGAAGTCACGATCCTCTCCAAGTGGTTGCCTTTATAATCATGCCATCGATATAAGATCGGCGCCGACGTGCGCCGTCATTACTGCAGAGCATCAGCATCTTCCCGCCGACCGTCAGGCGCTGTTTATCAGTGCCTCGCGCTCCATCACGATCGCGGCAGAGCGAACGCCAGTGTGTAGTCACCATATCGCGTGCCCAGCGCACCGTGTCCGCCGGCGGTGATGACGACATACTGCCGCCCATCCCGCCCGCGATACGTCATCGGCGTCGCTTGCGCGCCGGCAGGCAGGCGTGCCTTCCACACGACCTTGCCGGTCTTAAGATCAAAGGCGCGCAAGTACTGATCGGTGGTCGCACCGATGAAAGCCAGCCCCCCGGCGGTGATGATTGATCCGCCCAGGTTCGGCACGCCTGTCTTTACAGGCACGCCCAGATGGCTTCCGAAGAGGCCCGTGTCACGCGCCGTGCCGAGCACCTGGCGCCACAGGATCCTGCGCGTCTTGAGATCGACCGCTGTGAGGTGACCCCATGGCGGAGCGACGCATGGGGCACCGAAGATGCCGACCCAGGCCTTTACCACCGCCACGTAGGGCGTATTGTATTGCGTCTGGAGTTGCGCCTGCATGGCGTTCTCCCCACCCTGCTTCTGCGCCATTAGCGTCTTCACGCGCGGATCGTCGCGGCGTATCAGCCAAAGCTTGAACGGCATCTCCATCGTATTGATGGTCATGATGCCCCGCACCGGATCGACCGCCGCGCCGCCCCAGTCGGTGACGCCATCGAACGCCGGATGGCCGATGATCGGCTTCAGCCCCATCGGCTGATAGATGCCAGTGCCCTGTGCGCGGCGGATATCGATGCGGCACATCAGTTGGTCGATCGGCGTTGCGCCCCATGTTGCCCTCTCGCTGGGAGCGGGCGGCGTGAACGACGGCATGCCGACGGAAAACGGCTGCGTGGGTGAGACCCTGACGCCTGGCGTAGCGCCGTCCGTACGAACCGGCCGCTCGACGATCTGCGCCAGCGGCTCACCCGTGAGGCGGTTGAGGAAGAACACCTGGCCCATCTTGGTCGTCTGGATCAGCGCGGGCGTGCTGCGGCCTTGCGCGTCGCGATAGTCGAACAGCGACGGGCCGATCGGCAGGTCCATGTCCCACATGTCACGGTGGACCAACTGACGTGTCCACTTCAGCTTTCCGGTCGCAATATCCAAGGCGACGATCGAGGTGCCGAAGCGGTCATCAAAGGGACGCCGGTAACCGATCCAGTAGTCGGGAGAGGCATTGCCCGTGCCCAGATAGACGATCCCGTTCGCCGCATCCGCCGTGATCGCACCCCAAACGTTAGGTGTGCCGCGCGTGTAGATCTGCCCGGCGGGCAGCGGCTTGATCGCATCGCTCGAGCGGCCCACGTCCCAGGCCCATACCGGGCTTCCCGACACCGGATCGTAAGCCCTTACGACGCCGCTGGGTATGTTGCGATTGACGTTGTCGATGATCCGTTCGCCGACGATCAGGCGATTGTTGACCACGATCGGCGGCGTCGTGGCGATCTGATCCGAAGGGGTCGATACGCCCATATTGTCGCGCAAGTCGATCGCGCCATTGTTGGCGAAGCTGGGACAAGGCCGACCCGTGTCGGCGTCCAAGGCCACCAGCCGCGCATCGAAGGTCGGCGCGAAGATGCGGCGCGGGCATGGCGTGCCAACCGGCGCTTCGAAATAACTTACTCCGCGGCAGACGAGGTAGTTGTTGCCCTTGATCTGCGCTTGCTCATGCCAGCTCCACTTGGTTTTGCCGGTGGTCGCGTCGATGGCTTGCACGAACGAGTGCGGGGTGCAGGTGTAGAGCGTATCGCCGATATGGATCGGGGTCGCTTCGGAGTGGTACTCGCGCTTGTGCTCCTGGCTCTCAGC
>CAJYHD010000235.1 GCA_913773715.1 uncultured Sphingobium sp. | reverse complement strand
GGCGAACGGATGCGGCATCTCGCTCGAACCATGTGATCTGGCCGCGCTGAAGTCAGCCATAGCAGACAAGCAAAAGAAGGCCGCCGATCTGGATGCTGAAGCCGGCGGTGCGGAGCAGGAGAGCAAGCTCGTTGGGGCACAGATTCAGCAGTTGGAGCCGAAACGGCTCACGCTGGAGGCTGAGGTCAAAACCGCAGATGACGCCACCCGCGCCGCGCACGCCGTGACGAAAGAGATTCAGGACAGAATCTATCGTGCGAGACGCACGCTCGACGATGTGCGATCGCTCCGCGAGAGCGCGAAGAATGAAAAACCTGCTCCTTCCGGAACTGCGGCTTTGGATGCCGTTCGCGCGCAGTTGGATGCCGGGCGCACGCGGGCGCGTGTCGCCATCAGGACGCTGGAGGAGCGGTATCAAGGCGTCATGGCTGCCTGGCTACCCGAGGGAATCACCAGCGCAATCAAGCTGGATGGCCACGGCCTGAAAGTCGATGCTGAATTCGCAGGACGAGGCGAGGTATCCACCGCGGCTCTGGACTCGCTCAAGATCGTCGCCTTCGACCTTGCGGCACTGCATATGGCCATTGAGGAACAGGCCGATCTGCCGGCCTTCCTTATCCACGACAGCCCGCGCGAAGCCGACCTGGATGGGCAGCTCTATGCCGGCCTGTTCAACCTCGTACATCAGTGGGAGGAAGCAGGAACACCGTGTTTTCAATACATCGTTACGACGACCACCGCCCCGCCGCCTGAATTGCAGGACGAACGCTACGTCCGGCTTCAGATGAGTTCGACACCGGCAGAAATGCGGTTGTTTGCGATGGATATTTGAGTTTCGACATGGCTCTTGAGGCTCCCCAATCCTTCATCGTCCGGGAAGAATGTGAGAAAGCCGCCTCCCATAACGGCTTTCGTCGTGTTCTGGGCGAAGAGGCAGGGTGGCGAGCTTTCGCGTCCACGACCGCCCACGGCGCTATCTATCTGGCCGCCGAAGGCAGCCACGGGCCATGGTTTCTCGCCACCGATCATGCCGGCGTTGTTGCTGAATTGGGTTGGCCTACCAGCACCACGCCCGGTCCCGGCACAAGCCGCTACGCTTTCGCCATGCTGAGCGAACTCTATGCGGCGCTGAATCGTGTTTACTCCTTGGCGATCAGTCTCCCAGACGCGCCCTTGCGGGACTTCGAGCAGCGCGTGAGGGATCTACCGACGACCACTGAGGTCGAGCGCCTGGTCGTGCAGCGGATCGGCCAGGATATCTTTCGAAGCCGACTGTTGGATTACTGGCAAGGACGCTGCCCCCTGACCGGAATCTCCGACCCTCCCTTGCTGCGCGCGTCGCACATCATTCCTTGGGCGGAATGCGAAAGCGACGCGGAGCGGCTCGATGTGCATAACGGCCTACTGCTTTCCGCGTTATGGGACGCCGCGTTCGACAGGGCACTCATCACCTTCAACGATGTTGGAGAACCGGAGTTCTCGCCGGCGCTTAGCGATCAAGCGCGTGCTGAACTGCGCTGGCATTCTCCCATCAAATTGACCGACAGCCATCGCCACCGACTAGCACGTCACCGCGAGCGGCTATCGCGCCAAATCGTGAGCTGAGGCGGGGGCATTCGAGGGTCCTCAATGCTCCAGTGTGCGAACGTCGGCTCTTGTCAGAAACCGCCGTTTAGCGAGTCAGTCCGGAATGACGGCTTCGTCCCACATCCCGTCGTTCCGCGCCGACCTCTGCGGCGCTAGGGCTTGATCAGTTCACATGAACGAATGGGCAAAGTTGGGAAGCGCAACAAGGCCGCTGAATGGCTGGAAATGGGTCAATCCGCCGGTCCGATCTGCGCCGCGCGAGCAACGGTAGCGAACCGGCGGATAAGCTGATCACGCCGCTTGTGCGAGCGCCTCCAGTGGAACGGCCTGTGCGAAGTTTGCGCCCTGCGGCACGTAGACCCAGCCGGTCAGGGCGAGGTTATGAGATTGCAACGCCTGCTCACGCCAGCGCCGCATCGCCCGTTCGACGCCACGCTTGATCTTGCCGCGAGGCGGAAGCGGCGCAGCGGTAAGGACAGCGCGCGGTCCGACGAACCAGCGATGCCGGTCGGTCAGCAACTCGACCGGCGCATCATCGCTGGCGGCTAGAGGCGCACCTCCGGATGCCAGTCGACGTGGCAGGTAGCGCGGGTGGCGAGCGACACGCCGACGGGACCGTCGACGATCGGCAGGTCGAAGTTGACGTGGACGATATCATGCCCGATCACTTCCACGATCGCAGCGATCTGCAGTGCTTCCACCGGATTACGGCGTCCCCCGGAGGCAAAGGTGATGGTGTGGCTGACCGGCGCGAAGGCGGGATAGCCAATGAGGACACGCAACGCGTAGGTCCAGGCTTGCATGGTATCGATCGACTGCTGGATGGTCATGTCGGTAAACTCCGTCTGTGGGCGGATCGCCCGTCTTCTTTTCCGCCTCGTCGCAGGGCGCACTTCATTCTCTCGTTGGTGGTTGTGCACGGTGCAGACCGGCAGGCTTGCACCGCGATGGCTCCGTGAGCGCTAGACGCCGCACCGGTCTGGCGACGGCGAGGACGAGGGCGTCCGCATCATCCTGATCCTGCGGCTTGGACGGCGTCGGATGCCGCGCTTGCTGGCTGAAACGTGCCGGCCGGGTTCGCCGCCGAATAGCCCGATGAGCGCAGCGCAGTCTGGATGCGCGGGCGTGTAGGTCCCAGCCCGATACGGTGTCATCGCCGCGACGCGCATTGCGTCTGGCAGTCTCGCCAGCCAGTCGGCGTGCAACCGCGCCTGCATGGCGGGACCACACCACGTCGGTACGGTCGCGCCATGCCGCGCATCATGCCGCCAGACGCGGGTGGTGATCAGCAGATGTGCATGCGGCGGGACACACCAGCCACCGACACCGTCAGGCCTAGCGTGGATCGCCCAGGCAACGGCCGGACCATGAGCGGCAATGGTGGTGCACGCATAATCGCGCACCATCGCGATCCAGTCGTCGGCGTGTCGGGTTTCCGGTAGCGTCACGACGATGTGCCAGGCGCGCACAGCATCCGGGGCGAGGCCCGCGGTCGCCGCATCGGCCTCGCGCCAGATGCGACCTTCCTCCTCGGCCCAACGCGGATGGTTGGCGGGC
>CAJYHD010000234.1 GCA_913773715.1 uncultured Sphingobium sp. | reverse complement strand
CTCTTCCATCGAGGCGGGCTTGGCGTTCGCTTCCTCGCGCGCGGCCTTGGTCAGATATTGCGGCGTGCGGATGCCCGCCACCACGTCCTCGCCCTGCGCGTTGATGAGGAACTCGCCATAATAGGCACGGTCGCCCTTGGAGGGATCGCGTGGCAGCCGCCGCACCCCTGCGCATCGAACAGCGCACGGCCAAGCACGTCGGTCATCGCCGTCCGACTCGCGCCCCGACTTGCCGCCATCCAGCGATCGAAGTCGGCGGGCGGCATGGCGATCACATCGAACGCCATCAGCGCATGGCTGAGGCCACAGAACTCTGTGCATACGCCCCGAAAGCGCCCTGTTTTCTCGGCGCGCACGACCAATCGGTTGGTGCGGCCGGGAATCATGTCTATCTTGCCCGCAAGGCCGGGTATCCAGAAGCTATGGATGACGTCGCTAGCCGTCAGTTCGAACACCACCGTCCGCCCGACCGGCACGCGCACCTCGTTGGCGGACACAAGCGGCGCAGCGCCCGGCGCACGATAATCGACGCGCCACCAGAATTGCTCGCCATCGACCGCGATGACGAGGTCGCCCGGCTCAGCGGCGCGCGGGCGCATGGCGGGCAGGGCGTAGAGGAGAAGTGCGCACAGGATGAACGCCGGGCCAATTGCGCCGACCCACAGCACCATGCGCATCCCCGCCTCATGGCTGAGCTTGCCTTCGGGCGCGCGCACCGCACGGATATAGATCGCCGCGACGATGACGAAAATGACACCGGCGCCGATCGTGAGGATGATGGTGATATGGCGTACCTGCCGCGCCTCGGCTCCGAAGACGTCGAGCGCGGATTGGACGTCGTTGCACCCGCTCAGCGCCATTGCCAGCAGGACGCACAGCATCCCCCTGCCAATATTTTGACCCTGACCCCTGTACGCACCCATTCCAACGCCAACACGCGATCAACCGCAGGGTTCAAATATTTCTATCGCGCAACAAAAAAGCCGAGGCGGAACCGATGGATGCCCCGGCGCATTGCTGATCCACTTACAGCTCCGTGTAGGAGATGCACCTTGTCCAGCCTGCTGCCAGCCCGACCTTTGCCCGTCCGGCCCTTGCTCCACCCCTTGCATGCGCTGCTGCTCGCGTGGCCAGTGGCGCTGTTCCCGGCGGCGCTCATCACGGACATCACCTACCTCAACACGGCGGAGGTGCAGTGGACCAACTTCTCGCAATGGCTGATCACTGGCGCGCTGCTGTTGGGCGCCCCGGCCTTGCTCTGGGCGATCATCGCCAGTTTTCGCGAACGACGCGGGTCCGCGCGCGGGCGGTCCTCGCTCTACGCTTTCCTGCTCGCCTTCGCCTGGTTCCCCGGCCTCCTCAACGCCTTCCAACATAGCCGCGACGCCTGGAGTTCGGTCGGCGCGGGCGGTCTCATCCTGTCCATCATCAGCAGCGTCGCCGTGCTGGCCGCGGCCTGGATCGCGCATCGTGGCTATCGGGAGGGCGCGCTATGATCCGCCACGCATGGATTCTCGGCACTTCGCTCGCACTCGCCGCCTGCGGATCGAGCCAGCCCGGTATCGACCAGACCGGCGCGCGACCCGACCTGCCAGACCAGCGAGAGACGCTGATCCCGCCGATCCGTATCGCTAGCCCGGAAGGTTGGGATGGCGAGAAGCCGACCGTCCCGGCGGGCTTCACCGTCACCGCGCTCGCCACGGACCTCAAGGTGCCGCGCCAGACGCTGGTATTGCCCAATGGCGACATCCTCGTCGCCGAAGGATCGGGCGGGAAGGACGCGCCGACGCTGCGGCCCAAGGATGTGATCGCCGGCTATATCAAGAGCATGGGCAAGACTTCGGTCAAGGGCGGCGACCGCGTGACCCTCCTGCGCGACACCAACGGCGACGGCGTGGCCGATGTGCGGGCCGTCTTCATCTCCGGCCTCAACGCGCCCTATGGCCTCGCCTTTGTCGATGGGTCGATCTACGTCGCCAATCAGGATGCGCTGCTGCGCTTCCCCTATCGCGAGGGAGAGACGCAGATCGCGACAAAGGGGCAGGAGGTCACCAAGCTGCCCGCCCATATCAACCATCATTGGACCAAGTCGCTGACCGCCGGGCCGGATGGGACCAAGCTCTATGTCGGCATCGGGTCCAACTCCAATGTCGGCGAGCGCGGGCTGGAAGTCGAGGAGCAACGCGCCGTCATATGGGAGATCGATCGCGAAACCGGCGCGCATCGCACCTACGCTTCGGGCATCCGCAATCCCACCGCGCTCTCGGTCAATCCGCAGACGCGGCAGCTTTGGGCCGTGGCCAACGAGCGTGACGAGCTTGGCCCGCAACTGGTGCCGGATTACCTGACCTCGGTAAAATATGGCGCATTCTATGGCTGGCCCTACAGCTATTGGGGCCGGAACGTGGACCCGCGCGTCCATCCCCAGAACCCCGCCATGGTCAGCAAGGCGACCCGGCCCGATTATGCGCTCGGCTCGCATGTCGCGGCGCTCGGCGTCAGCTTCGTGACCGGCGAGGGTATGGGACCCTACCGTGAGGGCGCGTTCGTTGGCGAGCATGGCAGCTGGAACCGGCAGGACCTGTCGGGCTACAAGGTCGTATGGGTTCCGTTCGCCGACGGTCGCCCGGCGGGCAAGCCGCAGGATGTGCTGACCGGCTTCTTGAAAGATGGCGACACGCGGGGCCGCCCGGTCGGCGTCACCTACGATCCCGTGGGCCGCGCCTTGCTGGTGGCGGACGATGTCTCCAACACCGTGTGGCGGGTCGCGCCTGCGCGGGGCGCACGCTGAACCTGCCAACGCGCTGCGAGCGTGACGGGTGCCCAGAGTGACGGCCCGATGATGAGCAGCGCCGCTGCCCCGCTGGCGCAGAGGAACAGCATCGCAGCGATCAGGAACTCGACCGCCGTGCAGGCATGCGATGGCGGCGTGGCGACATGCCGCGCGAGCAGGTGGGCAAGCCCCAGCGTGCAGGGCAGCAGAACGACGCCCGCCAGCCGCACCAGGATTTTCGCCGCAAGATGGTCGTGCCAGTCCGTCATGCTTCGCCTTTCGCTCGCCCGCCATGTGTACCCAAACGGGCATAGGGGTTCGAGATGGAGGATGTACGACCGGCGTAGGAAAAGCATATGATTCGGCCGATTATTCTGCCGCCTTTCCGTCAATCATATGGAAATCCTATGCCGACACCCGCTTTCCACTATGGAGATGCAATGCCGTCTCGTGGCATGGGCCGGGGATGCAGAGGGATGGGACGATGAGCGACACGGCGGGGGATGAGTCGGGCCATGGGCCGCAGGGCAGCCTGCCGCTGCTGACGCTTGGCGCACTTGGCGTCGTGTTTGGGGACATTGGC
>CAJYHD010000233.1 GCA_913773715.1 uncultured Sphingobium sp. | reverse complement strand
CCGGGTGGGATCCCCGGTGCGCAGCTGGGGCACCGCCACGTCCCAGAGAGAAAATTCGCTTCGTACCCGGTCGGAAAGGTAGTCGACGAGAAGCGAGGTATCGCTGATGCGGCTGAGGTCGGTCTGGACGGGCGAGCACTCGTAGCCTCTCAGCACCTCCATAACCTGACCGGCGGGCACGTCGCGCCAGAGCAGCCCCCCCGGCACCTCCTCTGGCGGGCGAAGCCCCGCGAAGAGGGCGGCCGCCGCCCGCTCGTTGCGGGCATTCACCTCAGCGCTGTTCACCAGCGCGTGTCCCTCGACATGCCTCGCACCGTAATCCTGGGCGATGGTCATGGCTGTCGCGGTGCGCATCTTGTTCGCCGCGGTGACTCGAATGGCGAGCTGGCTCTGGCGCACCTTGAGGCCGAAGTCCGCGGGCGTCATGCGGAGACGCTCCATCCGCTTCACCTCGAGCCGCAGCTCCTCGGTGGCATCGTCCACGTCCTCGTAGTGGTCGAACGAAACCCGCGGCAGGTAGAGGCGGCAGATCTCCTCGAAGCCAGGCCGGTAGCCGAACCACCGCGCCATCTGCATGAGGGTATCGCTCGCCGCGGTGTTGCGCAGGATGTAGGAGACGGTCAGTCCCTCGAGCGTCAGGCCGCGCGACAGGGCTAGGCCGCCAATAGCTATGACATGGAGACCGTGCTCGCGGTGCGCCGAGTAGTCGAGCACGCCCCCGCGCATGTTTACGACCCGCGTCTCAACGCTTGACACAGCCTCCAGCAGGACGGGCAGGACGTCGTCGTAAGCGAGATCCAGGCCGCCGAACTCCTCGGCGAAGGTGTCCCGCAGGTCCCGCATGACGGGATCGTCGTTGCCGCCCGCCAGCCCCGCGTAGACGGTGACCGCCTCGCGCACCAGCGTCAGGTAGCCGTAAAGGAGCCCGTGCACCGCGTCCTGGACCGCGTTGAAGCGACTGACGTTCACCATCATGGAGCAATGCCTGCGTCCCTGTCCGCGCAGGATGCGAATCGCCCTAGTCAGGCAGAACACCCGCACTGCCTTCAGCAGCGATGCCGGCAGGGCCGGGGGCAGCTCATGCGCCTTGTGGGCGAGGGGCAGGATGGTGCGGTAGTCGTCGATCACCCGCACCATCGTCTGCCGGAGGTCGCCCTGTTCCCAGAAGACCCGACGTGACCCCACGTAGTTAGTCGGCGGATCGAGGGCCTTGATGAAGTGCTTGGGAAAGAGGTCGTCGTTCTCCATATCCGCCGGCGTGTCCGGGTCGATGAAGATGTTGGCGAACGGCGTGGCGGTGTAGCCGACGTAGGCCGAACGGGGGAACCGGCCGAGGATGTCGCGTATGACGCGGTTGATCGCCGTGGTCCGACGCGGATCCTTCGCGGTGTTGATAGAGGCGTTGTCCGCCTCGTCGTCGATGAGGATGAGCGGGAAGGTCGCGGCGTCCTCCTGCTTCTCCAGCCAGTCGCGGAGCCGTTCCAGCACGCCCTTGTTCTTCTTGGTGACGAAGATGATGGGCTCGCTGTGCCCGGACAGGCTGAAGAACATTCCGTCGCGTCCAGTCACGAAGTCGGAATCGCGGGTCGTGCCGTAGGAGGGTATGCGCCTTGTGCCCGCAAAATTCTGGATGGGCATTAGCTCGGCCGCGACGGCATCGAACACGGATTTCTTGCCGATGAATGTCTCGTCGAGTCGCTCCTGGGTCTGCGCCCGGAGCGAGTTGGTGATACCCGCCAGCAGGATTATGACCTTGTATCCCGCGTCCGCCGCCTTGCAGATCAGCGCCGAGTAGTTGGTCGTTTTGCCAGACTGGACGTGGCCCATCACCATGCCGCGACGCGCGCCCGCCGCCGGCTGTGATGGGTCGCCGCACTGATCAAGTACCTGGTCAGTATCGTGGTCGAGCGTCGCCAGCACATGCGCCGGGAGTACGCCCGTCTCCATGTAGAACCTACGAAGCCGACTCCAGTAGTAGAAGTCGATATAGGGGCGCCGCTCGACCAGCCATGGGCGCGCGTTGGAGACGATGATCGAGCCCCGGCGCTGACGGGTGACGAACGCCCCCTCCAGCTCGCGGACGATCGTCGTCCGTGCCACCTCGTCCAGATGGCTGAAGGGGCCAGTCTCGACTAGATGCCGGATTGACCCCTCGGGCAGCGCCTCGCCGGCTGCGAGCGCTGGACCGTGCAGCTCGTTCACTCGGCTTCGGAAGAACGCCAGCTCACTCTCGTACGGCATCGATCCAACCCTTTTCTCTTAGATGATCGCGGACCAGCGCCGCATGCGCCGACCACGGCTCGGTACCAGCGAGCGTCTCGCCGAGCGCCTTCATCGTGCCCGCCTGCGCAAGTAGCGAGGGCAATGACGCGTCCAGTGTCTCGAGAAAGGCGCGAGCATCAAACTCGCCTTGGCCCATGGCGTCGGGCGCCCGCACCACGTCCTCCCCGATCGTGACGACCGGGAACTGTTGCTCGATGAGGGTGATTGCTGCTGCCATGGCGCGGCCGCGATCAGCGTCCGGGTCGTCAAGCAGGGAGGAGACAAGGGGATGATCGCGGTTCACGTAGTATCTGATCCGGCCACCCCGTGCGAATTTGCTCCACACTGAAACGGCACCCTTCGTGGACAACCGCCCACCCCGCGAACGGAAGGTTTCCGCGGACCCCCGACGCAGGCCGGCCACAAGCGCGCGCAGCCTGTTACGGAGCAAGGAGGGCAGCTGTGCGTCAGCCTTGTCGACAGTGATCTTCCACATAGAGTCGAGGGAGTTCGGTATGTCGATCGCCACCCGGACGAGTTGGGAAAGCTCGCCGTGCCGAACTAGGCGAAACCACGTGCCGTTCATGATCAGGCGTCCGGAACGGTAGATGTAGAATCCTTGGTTGCGAAGGAACCCCTCCTCGCCGCCGAGGCGATCGTAGTCGGACAGCGCCAGCTTCGAGAAGTGCGGCAGCACGTAGCCGCGAATCGAGATCACCGACCCGTCAGGCATGTGGACCTCCTCCGGCGCGAGCGACTGCGTCGCGTTGTTCTCGCGATGGAAGGGATCGAACGGAGCGATCGCCTGCCCGTTCAGGATTATCCTCAGCGGCCGACCTCGAATCTCACCTGCGAGGTAGCGGTGGAAGAGCAGCGCTAGGCGCGCGCGCGCGTGCACCACCACCGCGTTAACTGCCTCCGCCCCCAGGTTTCCGTCCTCGGAAAGCCGGTCGCAGTTGCGCCAGATCACCTCCGTGCCGGCGGCGGCGAGGATCAGCGGATCGGCGAGCGCCGCGATCTCCTCTTCCTCAAGAAGTCCCATGCGCCAGCCATCGATGCTGTCGAGGTCCCACTCTGCCCCGGTGACGCTGTCGCCATCGTTCGAGACGACCGTCAACTGACGGCACTGGGAGAAAGAGGCCGACTTCAGACCCCAACCGAAACGGCCGAGATCATCGGGCGACCGCTCGTGCTCGGGATTAGCGCTGGCCGGCCGCATCGCCGCCGACAACGCATCGGTCGACATGCCGTCGCCGTCGTCCCTGATGCGCACCTCGATGCCGGCGTCCGAACGGAGGCAGCTAATGTGCACCGTCCGCGCCCGAGCCTTAAGGCTGTTGTCAACGAGATCGGCGAGCGCGCTCGGCAGATCGTAGTTGCCGAAGCTGCGCGCTGACATCATCAAAGCGGCCGCGTCCGGCGGATTTGGCACGAATCTCAATCGCCTGACTCCCCCTGGAACCCGTTAGACTAGAGTTGCCGTCGGCTATCAAGCCGTTGGCGCGGCAGGCGCCGTATTGCGGCCTTGATTGGCGGGACGGATCTGTCGGCACGGAGCCGCGGTGCCACCGTCTACGCGGGAGCAAAGCAGAAGGGGGACTTCAGACTATGCAACCGGACGAAGCCGGGAGACCGCCATCCCTCGGTCTGAACTGCATGAGCGCATCAAGGCCGCATTGGCCGCCATGGCGGGATTTGCGCTGCATCGAAGCCGTCTTCCGCATGCAGAGGAGATCCCCTCGAGCATCCATGACATCCTAGCCCTTAAACGCGTTTCCTTTATGCGAGCGATCGACTCCTGCGTCGCCTCGACCTTGGATCGCAATGCCTTCGAACAGGCAGCGCGCGAGTCCCGCGACGAACTGCTGGTGCATTACGCGCTCGGCGCTCTTGACCGCACCGATTTGGCGGCGAGACTCAGTAAGTCCATGGTGCGGGACATAATAAACTCCGAGCTTTCCGTATATAAAAATCCGCCAATGTGGTCTGTTAGAGTGAAATCTACAAAAGTGATCAACACAGTGAGTCGGCAACAAAGGCAAATTTTTTAGCAACTGCTGCCTTACTGCGAGACCCAGCACTGAGACCGACAGGCTCTACTTTTCCAGTATTTGGTTCTTTGAAGTCGTCGCCTCGCCGCTTGTCGAGTACGCCGTCGATTCCGGGGATCGATCTCGCCGACCAAAAACGAAAAGGGATTGTTCGATCGAAGTAATTGGCCGTCGGAATCGGCAGCGGTCATGCAGCGAATGACGAACATAACCGGTTCATCAAGGAGGCTAAACCAAAGCCGGTGGACAACGGTAGCCTCGCCACGACTAACAATCGACTCGATCAGCTCACGAGCTTGTCGAGTCAAATCCTCGTCCCTCCGTATTGCAGCAGCGTATCTCAACGATCGGAGCCGCCGCTCCTCCTCGAGCAAGCAGTGCATGCACGGCGTGGCGCTAGCTTCAGCTCGATGTAAGTCGTCCAAGCTTTCGCCTCGTTGATCGGTCACTTCGCGAATGCACTCGGCATCATATTTGCCTCGACCCATTTCATGGCACCGCCTTCATTCTTGCTAGTGCCAGTTCAGTAATCCGCGCGCGGGCTCTGACGATACGCTCATCGTACCTATCCGCACCTCCCTTCAAAAGACTTGCGATCACCGCCAGCTCACGTTGGATAGCAATCGTCAGGGAGGTGCTGTTCACGATCGATGGCTCCATCGAGTGGAGCGTAGCACACGCTTTCCACGCAGGCACCGCGCTATGACTGCATGTGCATGTCGTGACCGGGCGGGACAGGGATTTGGGCCTCGGCCATCAGCATGTCCCTTGCGCTTATCGGTCGTCAAATCCATACCAACAACGCTTGTCGGTACGTCCCGACAGTGAGGCGTCGTAACCTCTAATGTCGCGCGCCGGTCACGAGTTTCGTGGCCGGGTGGCCGACGCATATGTCCAAGGCGCTCGCCTAAAAGCGGCGGCGCTTGGACCGTGCGCCCGAGTTACGAACACCCGGCTTTTTCCGGCGCCTCTCACTTTCGATGGGAGGTATTTCATCAATGGCGACCCGACATGAACTCACCCGGCAGGGCGCAGAAGCGCAACCGTCGGATTTTAAAGTCGGATGCTTTCACATCCAAGACGTACGAGGCTGCCCGACAATAGGATGGGCAGTCCTCAAACCTAACGGTGACGTCAGCTCAGGTAGCATAATCATCCGAGAGGCTCCTGCTTTTCATCCGAATGCAGAGGCGCTGAATAAGGCTGGTTTGCGCCGCGCGGCCTTGTTGCTCAACAAACGGCTTGCGACAGTGATTCTGGATAAAGCGAACTGTTACGGAGAGGCTCCGGAAAACGCCTTTTACCGGCGCGCTGGTGTGCAACCAACTTGGCATTGGTTCGGCACGACCCAGTCCGCCTTATTGGGAACGTTAACCGTCGAGATCAGTCCGGGATTGGGGCTTCGTCCGATGATACCTTTCGACCCGAAGGACAACCCTGAAGAACAAGCAATTGCAGACATGAAATATTTCGGCGACCTACGATCTCTCGTTTCCCGCCTTCGGTCGCATTTGCCGCCGTCGCAAAGTTCCGGCCTGTTCCCAGCTCAGTCGTAGACGCGAGCAAAGCGCCGGGTATGATTTGGCGCTGTCTCAGCAGTTGTTCCCGCGGCAGCCGCGCGGCCGCTCGAAGCTCACCGTAAAACGCCGTGGCTAGCACAAGCGGTGACGTTGGCGAGTGCATAGGTCGATAAGAATAGCAGTCCTCTTAACCAAACACGTGATTGGGAAGGAAGCTTCCTTCAGTTGGGCCAGTCGTCATCTAGGTCCTGCTTGCGTTAGGTTCATGCACCGATTGCGAGGACGCCAGCGACGAGGATCGGATGAAGCGCGTGCGGGCGTTCCTAGAAAGGCGCATGTCGCACATCTCGCATTAACCGATCAATGATGTAGCACCCGCACTGTCCGATCGAAGCGGATTGCGTGACAGGATCAGGATGCGGCTCTATGCGTTAGGGTGAAAATCGACGTTGGAGCGTCGCATAGTTACAGTGAGGTGATAACGCGATGCTACCCAGAAGCGGTCTATCGAGGGGGAGAGGTGCTGTTCTTACATACAGTTACACCTCTCCCCCGGAATAACCGTTCTGAGCCCTTGTTCAGCGATGACACCCGTCTGTGAACCGGCGAGCGAGACGCGCCGGGCCGAAGCCCTCGCCGCGCACGACCCGCAGTCGCTGCGCGACGATGCCGCGCTCACCCGGATCACGGACTTTGCCGCGGCCCTGTGCGACGCGC
>CAJYHD010000232.1 GCA_913773715.1 uncultured Sphingobium sp. | reverse complement strand
CCGGCATATTCTACGCGTCGGAAACGATCGAGACGGCGGTCGCGGAAACCGCCTATTGGCGGCTGCTAGGCTTTGCCCGCTCGCCCGGCTTCCAGCGCCCGCGCACGCCGACGCCGATGTCCGCCTTTTCGGTCGTCGTCGCGGCGCCGCGCGCGATCGACCTGACCGTCGGCCCCCTAGCCCGGCCGCCCGGCCGCTGGACCCACCCGACCGACTATGCCGAGACGCAGGCGCTCGGCGCCGCGGCCCGCGCGGCCGGCCTGACCGCGATCCGCGCGCCCTCCGCGCGGGCGGCCGGCGGGATCAACGTGGCGGTGCTCGACGCATTCGCGCTCGTCCCCCCGCCCCGCCCCCATTCCAGCTGGGCGTTCCTCGCCACCCCCGAAGGCCTGCTGGCGACGCGCGAGATGAGCACCGACGCGCTGCGCTTCACCCCGGCGGGGTTCGGGATTGTCTGATTGTCGGCCTGTAGACACGTACACCTGTTGGATCGGCAGCCGCGCCTTCTCTCAGAAGTCGATTGTGTCTACGTGTCAACACGTCGATATATATACATCCGTGTGGCCCCCTCCCCGCCTATTTATCTTCAAAAGCACGAATGACGCGTCTGTCAGCTGGCCATTTATCCGCGAAAGCACGAATACACCCCCATAATGGCGGGATTTTCGAGGCCGTCCCAAGGGGCATACCGTCCATTTCGTGCTTTCGCGGATGAATGCCCCCGCCCTATTCGTGCTTTTGCGGATGAAACCCCTTTCGGCATAGATGGGCGGCTGGCGTTGTCGGCGGATCCGGCCTCGCGGATGAAAAGGCAGGATGTGATGGCGTCGACCCCGCAAAAGGCCGGAGATACCCAGGCGGACCTGTTCGCGCTCGACAGCCCGCTGATGAGCGAGGTGCGCGGCGAGCGGTCGCTGATGGCCTTTCCCTTCTTCGCGCTGTCGAAGGGCAAGTGGACGAGGCCGCTCGCCTACAAGACCGATACCGTCTCGATCGAGATCGTGCCGACGGCGAAGGGCGTGGCGACGATCTATGACAAGGAGATCGTCCTCTACATCGCCAGCCTGATGGTGCGGAAGCTGGAGGCCGGCGAGGAGGTCTCGCAGGATTTCTACTTCACCGCGCACGACCTGTTCTGCGTGACGGGCAACAACCCTTCCGCGCGCTCCTACACGCGGCTGTCGCAGGCGCTGGAGCGGCTGCAGGGTACGCAGATCAAGACCGATATCGAGACGGGCGGGGAGGGGGAGGAGGGCTATTTCTCCTGGCTGTCCGAGGCGCGGCTCTTCTACAGCAAGTCGAAGGACAATCCGCGCGAGCGCCGGCTGAAGGCGGTGCGCGTGCGGCTGTGCGACTGGCTGTTCCGCGCGATCCTGCGCGACCGGCAGGTGCTGGACTATGCGCCGGCCTATTTCCAGCTGGGGCCCGTCGAGCGGCGCCTGTACGAGATCGCGCGGTCGGCCTGCACCGACGGGCCGTACGAGCTGGGGCTCGATGACCTGCGCCTGCAGCTGGGCTATCAGAACACGCTCGCCCACTTCCGCCACGCGCTGAAGGCGATCGTCGAGGCGGACGCGATCCCCGACTACAGCTTCGCCGTCTCCGAGGTGGTCGACGCGCCGGCCGACGGCGCCGCGCCGAAGAAGGGGCGCCGGGCCGGGCATACGCGGGTGGTGATCGCGCCGAAGGTGAAGGCGCTGGCGTGAGGGGAGGGGGCGTTAGTCTAGAGACGGTAGCAGCCCACGAGGAGACCGAAATTGAATCATCAGCTGCCTAAAAATGGGAAGCACGTCACACGGTGCATGAATCGTCCCGTGGCGCCGCGAGTGTGACGACGATGCTCGTCGCTTGGATGCTCTTGCGGTAAGTCTTCGCTCGCATCCGCCAGATCGTTGTGATAGCCGGCGCTGCTGCTGGCCTGGAGAGACTTTTTGCCTTCCCCACGTGCGACCCCTTTGGTTCTTTCGGTAGCGTCCGGTGTCTTTTTCCTTACCGCACTGATCGGTCTGTGCGGTGGAGCGTCACGCGACGACGTGGCGATCAATCCCGTCGTGCAGTTGCTCGGCGTGATCCTGATCTTTCTTGTGATGATGTCGCGTCGCCGGGCTGTTAGCCGTGGGGAAATGCGAGCGTGGCTGACGCTGGTTCTTCTGTTGGCGTTATGGATCGCGCTTCAGTTAGTTCCACTTCCGCCCGCGCTCTGGTCCCGTATTCCGGCCAATGCCGTCTATATACCACAGGCACGGGCTATCGGTATCCAGCAGCCTTGGCGGCCGATCAGCCTATCTCCCATGAATACATGGCTATCTTTGGTAGGGATGACGGTCCCGATCGGCCTGGTACTCGGCTGGAATAGTCTGGACGGACATCAGGTTCGTTTCGGTCGCATGCTTCTGACATTCCTGCTGATGATCAGCATCCTGCTGGGCCTCGCCCAGATTTCGGGGGGAATAGGAAGCGGATTGTATCTATTCGAAAACGGCAGTCCGGGCTTTCCGGCAGGACTGTTTGCCAACCGCAACCATCAGGCTGCCGCCTTGGCCATGGCCTTCCCCCTTATGGCCATCACGATTGTGGAGGCCCGGATCAAGCGTCGCAGGGTCATCACCACGATCGTGGCCTCTTGCGCTGTAGCCTGCGTTATCTTGCCAATGTTACTGGTGAATGGATCACGCGCAGGTCTTGTCTTGGCGATGCTGGACATCCTTCTCAGCGCTGGCCTGATCGCGACCTATCGTCTACCCGGGCGGCTTCCTGCATCCGGTCAGGAGCGTCTTCTGGCGGTTGGCGCCATCGCAATTCCCTTTGTCGTCGTCGCAATCGTCGTGCTGTTGGGACGAGCAGCAGCGATCGAACGATTGACGAGGCTGAGTGTAGAGGATGATCAGCGCTATCGCCAAGCTGCGATAGTATTAGAAATGATCCGTACCCATTTTCCCTTTGGCGCCGGCTACGGATCATTTCCGGATGTATTTCGCGTATACGAGCCATTTGAGAGTCTAAAAGTAAGCTATTTTAATCATGCGCACAATGACGTTTTCGAACTGGCATTCGAAGGGGGATTGCCGTCGATAATACTGGCAATATGCGCGGCTGTTATTTTCATTCGCCAATCATGGATTGTCTGGACGACTAAAGATCGTGGGAGATCAATACTTCATGCCCGAGCAGCGGGGATCATGATTGTCACTCTTCTGGCTGCAAGTATCAGTGATTATCCGCTGCGTGCTCCGACCATTCAGGTCTTTGCCGTTGTTGCACTTGCCTGGTTGGCATCGGGAGTAGCTCACTTGAAAAGCGGTCGTGCCCCGCTATGAGAGGTGCGACCACAACCCCTGCCTCGACAGCGAACTCCGCTGCGTTAGCAGTATCCGACAGGCCGAGCTTTTTCTTATGAACACGCGAATCCCGCGCGATCCGCAGCGAGACGCGACTGACGGCGGTGCATCCATGGCAGGCCGCGACATGATGCAGAAGCTAACGGATGTCACGCATCTGTGGCAGTTGGTGGTGCGGTGGAAGTGGTGGTTTCTGACACCGATCGTGCTATCCGTCATGCTCGCGATGATCATGACGTTGCTGGCCACGCCGCGGTACAGCGCGACTGTACGGCTTGAGATTTCGCGCGAAGACGACAGTATGGTGTCGGTCGATCAGCGGCCTCAGATGATGATGATCGACCAAGAGTTTTACAAGACCCAATACGGTCTGCTGAAATCGCGCGAACTGGCGCGGCGCGTTGCCATCGATCTTCGGCTTCAGGATGATCCGGCATTCTTCGCGGCAGCCGGGCTGACCCTTGAGCAGGCAGGCCGTCGGGCGGATGGAGCGACCCTGTCACCCGGTCAGGCACGCGAGGTTAGGCAATCCACCGCTGCCGATATCCTCCTGCGGAACCTGGGAGTGGATCCAGTCGAACAGTCGAGGCTTGTTGACGTAACATATTCCAACCCCGATCGCGCGCTGGCGCAACGGGTCGCCAATGCCTGGGCGACGAATTTCGTCAGGATGAATCTGGCGCGCAAGTATGATTCAACATCCTATGCGCGTCGTTTCCTAGAGAACCGGCTCAACGACCTGCGGCAGCGGCTCGAGCAGTCAGAGCGCCAGTTGGTGAACTATGCGTCGCAGCAGCGTATCATCAACCTTCCGAGCAGCGGTGAGAATGGCGGCGCCAGTTCTGGGGAGCGTCGGACCGTTATCGGCGATGATCTGGTGGCCCTGAATACTGCCCTCGCAGAGGCACGCGCGGCGCGTATCCAGGCGCAAAGCAGGCTCCAGTCGGCAGCCGGTGGTGCCTCTCGCGAGGCGCTGTCCAACACTGCGATTTCGCAATTGCGTCAGCGTCGCGCTGAGGCGGCGGCCGATTATGCGAAGCTGCTGGTCCAGTTCGAGCCAGGATATCCCGCTGCACGCGCACTACAGTCGCAGATTGCGCAACTTGACAGCGCAATCACACGCGAGGAGGGGCGAGTATCCAGCTCGCTTCGCAACGATTACGATAATGCGGTGCGCCAAGAAAACGCGCTGCAGGAGCAGGTCGATCAATCGCAAAACCGCCTGCTCGATCTGCGTCGGCGAAGCATCCAGTATAATATCATACAACGTGAGGTGGATACCAATCGCAGCCTCTACGATGGTCTCTTGCAGCGCTATAAGGAGATTGGCGTTTCAGGTGGGGTAGGGACCAACAACGTGTCAGTCGTTGATCCCGCAGAACTGCCCGAGCGGCCGTCCTATCCGCGTCCGGTCATCAACCTGCTCGTGGCGCTGGTGTTCGGCTTGTTCGTCGGCAGCTTGGCGGCCTTCATTCGCGATCAGTTCGATGACGCGTTTACCGATCCGTCTCAGGTTTCCGAAGCGGTGGGTCTTCCTAATCTGGGTACTATTCCTAGACTGGACGGGTCTCCCGTGGAGGCGCTTTCCGATCCGAAGTCGCCGCTTACGGATGCATATCTCTCGCTTGATACCAATCTGCAGTACAGTTCGAGCGCGGGGATGCCGCGCGCGCTTTCGGTCACCAGCACGCGACCGGCTGAAGGCAAGTCGACGACCTCGCTCGCCATTGCCCGTACGGTTGCCCGCTTGGGCAAGCGGGTGTTGCTGATTGATGGCGACATGCGTTCGCCTTCCATGGGAAGTCTGCTGGGTGTCGCCAATGACGGTGGCCTCAGCGATTACCTGACCAGCACGCTGGGGCTCGACGAACTGGTGCGGCCGTCCGGTTTTGAAAACCTGTCAGTGATGACGGCTGGCCGCACGCCGCCCAATGCAGCTGAACTGCTGAG
>CAJYHD010000231.1 GCA_913773715.1 uncultured Sphingobium sp. | reverse complement strand
ATGTCGACCAGGTCGCGCGGCCGCAGGTTCTCGTTAAGCTCGGCGAAGTCGGACAGCGCTCCACCGGGCAGATCGAACGCCAGCAGCTCCTCCTCGCGCTCGGCCATGTCGAGCAGCACGCCGCGATCCCGAGGCGACCGCGCATCGAAATAATCGATCCCGGTTGCGGGATCCTGCTCGGGCATGAGGTAGCCATCAGTGTCACGGCATCCCAGGAATGAAACCAACTGGCCGTTCTCGCTGTCGCCATCCATGCCGAGCACGCGGTAGCTGCCTGGCACGGTGAGGTGGTGGCGAGCGACCTCGATCGTTGCGCGCATGATCGTGCTCTTGCCGACACCGCCCTTGTCGGTCAGCGCCGCGATGGTGGCCCTGCCAGGCGGTTTGGTAGCAAAGGGCTTCGCCTTGGTTCCTATAACAGTCGCGGTCGGGTGCGCTGCGGCTGCGACGTCCGCTTCGGTGACGATGTGGTCCTGCTTGTCGGTCATGGGAACGTTCTCAAATGGTTTATGCTTCCGAGCGCGGCAGTCGCCGATTGCTCGAGAAGGTTGTCGGTGGTGGATTGTCGGCGAGAGTCGGGGGTGGCTTGATCGGTGCTCGTGCGGGCGGCGCCGCCGCGGCAGGGGTCGCCGGTGGTGAGGCTGCCTCGGTGGCCGGAGCAACGCCGCGCGATCTCGAGGGCGGCGGCTGTCCGCTGGGCGGAACTGCCGCCACGGCCGCCGCGTCGCCGGTGACGGGCGAGAAGCGGTGCCAATAAACACAGAGGGTCGCGCCCGAGATCGGATAGCCGAGAGATCCGAGCCACGCCGCGATGCGCTCGAACGAGTGCCCGGCCTCGCGCCGGGCATCGATCCCCGACCACAGCGCACGTACGACGTCGGCGAGCGAGCATTCGCGCTGCGGCGGAGACGCCTGATCGTCCGACCTCGCTTGCTGGACGTGGCGCTGGACCTCGGAAATGGGGAAGCGCTTACGCGACATGCCGCGGGTCCGGCCGCATGGTGTGGGCCACCTGCGCGGTAAGCGGGCTCTCCCCATGCGCGACCTTGCGCGGGCCACGACCCGGACGGGCGGACTGATCGGCAGGCGGTGCTCGCAGGCACCACAACACGGAAAAAGCGTGATCCATGCCCGGGTTATGGGAAGCACGCTATGACGCGTGCATCAAAGTTACATTCGCACTACAAAAAATTGTGCCATGATGCAGCGAGCGGCGTTTGATCGCGGCACGTTATGAAGTGTCAGCTGTTGCCCTCTTACGATTGATGCCGTCCCTGCGCGCTCTGCCCGCTTGGTCGATCACGACGATGACTGAAGCGCCCCGGGTTTCGCGGAGGCTCCAACTTATGAGTAGATACCATGGGCGCGGGACAGTGCCGAAGGGGATAGACTGGCCGCTCGCTATTCTCTGGTGGAGGCTTCTCGATGTCCATGGCGCCTGCAGCTGCGGTCAGCACACAGCTGAACGCGATCATTGTTTCGCTTGAACTCAGTCGGTCTACGTGGCTGGTGACCTCGCCGCCGCAAAGCTGGCGTCGCTCCTACGCGGCATGACGCTGACGACGTCAGATCCGTTTCTCCTGTTCGTCCTCCGGCGGCACCGCAACAATGGGTTTCGCGCGTGGCTCCATGGTGGCATAATATCCCTCTGCGCCGCCCGTGCACAGCAGTGCAGCGACCGCGATCCGATGGTCGACGTCTCTCCGGTTTGAGCGCCGTCGCCTTGTTCCCGCGGGGCCTGGGCGTTAGCCCATTCTCATGCATGCTCCCGACACGCTGATGAGCGTCTCCGTCAGGCAATCTCGGCCTTTGCCGATACGGGCCGATCGGAACAACAATGACTGATCATATCTCGCCGCGTGCCCCAATGACGCGCCATGTCTCGCGTCCCGCCCTAACTTTGCTCCAGCGGGCGGCCCTCACTCCCAACGAAATCGACCGCGCGATCGACGACCTCGTGCTCAGTAAATCGAGTGCGATGCTGCGCAAGGGCCATGACCTGCTGCGTCGCATCGAGGAGGCGACCGGAGTCCTCGTTGTTCAGATTGCGCGCCGATCGCGTTATCTGCTCATCAGCATCGAGCAGCAGATCGACGCTGCACCATCGTGGCTGTACCGCGAGCTGTCACCGCGACGATGCCTTTTTTCGTGTCCCGGAAAAATCCCTGCGACCGCGACCGTTGGTCTGGTGGGGCATCCGCTCCGGCATCTTGCCGATCCGAAGGCCGGCGTGGAGGATCTCGTTATCAATGACATCGCCGACACAGCGGACGGCTGGCTCGTCGTCGACGTCACACCGGTCTGGATGGCCTTCTGAGTCCGCGCATAAGGATCACGATCGGTAAGTCGTGCGGCTTTCCTCCGATGATAGCGCTAGGTAGCACGTGGCATGACCGAACACGATCTGCCGCGCCTGTCGTCTGCCTACCTGGAGGACCTTGCCTTTATCGTCCTGTCGGCGGATCCGGACGGCAAGCGCTTAGATCCGTACCCGGATCTTAGCGACGAAGTGCGCAGCCGACTGAGATCACGGCTGAAGCAGCTCGCCCGCTACGACTGGCCCGCGTCGATGCGAGAGGATCCCGCACTCCGCCGGGGGTACACGTTACGCCAGTGCTGCCGCCTGCTTGTGGTCCTGCTGCTCATTGACACGCATTTGCCGCCCAGTCTCGCGATCGCCCTTGTCCGGAATAACGAGCTCAACTTCTTACGCGGGATCGCGGCTCGGCTAATCGAGCCCGACCGACATGAGGCGGGACACGGCGACCTGATGGCCGTCGTATTGCCCGGCGAAATACGCGATGCTCTTCCGGTTGCCGATCCGGATCAGGACATTAGGCGAAAAGTGTTTTTCGTCGAACGAGGGCGAATGACGGACGTATGGGGCAATTCCATGCAGGCCGCTGGCGCCCGGCTGGCAATCGACGTGCCAACGGCGGCTGCGGCGATGTGGCGCTGGCTCGGCAATCGGCGCTTGATGGATGACAGCGCCCGACTCTCATTCATCGCAGATGTGGAAAGAAAGGCCGATGAGCCTGGCTTCAAAAGGGTCACAGAGGGGGCCACTCGAAAGTACTGACTATTCGGCTCCTTGCGAACCCGAATACTTGACACCTGCCTGAGGCTGGCCTATGTCCTGGGTCAGGAGGCGGCGCTGCATGTCTGGCGCTGACCGGAACCTCAGGAGGCCATCATGGACGATTTCTCGCGCGACCTGTCCGACGACCAGCAGCCGTTCGGTGACCTGGACTTCGCGGACAACCCGGAGCCGCGAGCGGCCTGTGTGCTGCTCCTCGACACGTCGGGATCGATGAAGGGCGAACCGATCGCTGCCCTCAATTCCGGACTGCGCGCCTTTGCCGACGCGCTGCGCGACGACCGGCTGGCTGCCAAGCGGGTCGAAGTCGCGGTCGTCAAATTCGGTGAAACCGCGGACGTTGTCCAAGAATTCGTCTCGGCAGAGGCTTTCCAGCCACAGCCGCTGAAAGCCAATGGTGGCACGCCAATGGGCGCCGCGCTCGATCTCGGCATTGATCTCCTCACCGCCCGTCAGACGCAATACCGGTCCAACGGCGTCCCGGCGTACCGGCCGATGATTTTCCTCATTACCGATGGGCAGCCGACCGACCGGTGGGAGAAGGCGGCGCAGCGGGTGCAGCAGGGCGAGGCGCGCCGCAGCTTCAGTTTCTTCGCGGTCGGGGTCGACGGTGCTGACATGAACATCCTGGCGCGTATCGCGGTCGCCGAGCCCGTCATGCTGCGGGGCCTCCGCTTCGAAGACCTGTTCCGTTGGCTGTCGAGCTCGCTGTCGGCGGTATCGCGTTCGACTGCGGGTACGCCGGTCGCGCTCGCCAATCCCGCCGGGCCTGCCGGCTGGGCCACGATCGTCTGATCATGGCCGGCTGGGCCTGGGCGGCTGCGTCACGGTGCGGAACGGCGCACCGTGACGCCAATGGTCATCGACAGGATGCTTTCCGCATTATCTCGACCGATGGCGGCATTCTCATTGCCGTCGCCTGCGATGGAGCGGGGAGCGCGCCTTATAGTCGCTTCGGTGCGGTCATTGCTGCCCGCACGATCTCGCAGCGGGCCAAGGCATGGATTGATGCGCATGCCGTGCTGCCCAACCCGCTGCTAATCGAACTCTGGGTTGCCGAAGCGCGCCTCGCGATCATCGTCGCTGCCGACCGCATCGGTGTCGCTGCCGGCGACTTCGCCAGCACGCTTGTGCTGGCGATATGTGATGCAGTAGACGTCCTCACCGCGCATGTTGGCGACGGTGCGGTTGTCGTCGGCGTCTCGGCCCCAGATGCGCTTCTGGTGATGAGCTGGCCGCAGGGCGGGGAATACACGGCCGAGACGTTCTTCGTCACCGATCCCGATCCACAATTGCGGATCGGGCGCCTGCGCGGCTGGCCGATCGACCGGCTTGCCGTCACCACCGATGGGCTCGAGCGACTGGCTCTCGATTTCGGCGCGGCGGGGGCACACCGCCCCTTCTTCGATCGTCTGTTCGGCGGGATGGTCAGCGCTGCCGCTCCGGGCCGTTGCAACTCCCTGTCGGAAGCGCTCGGTCGCCTTCTCGACGCGGATGCCGTCAACGACCGCACGGATGATGACAAGACCCTGTTGCTGGCCGTGATGCGATGACGGCGCTCCGGCTGACCTTGGCCGGTAAGCCGCTCGCACTTGGCGCCCGCCTCGGCCGTGGCGGCGAGGGCGAGATCTATGCTGTCGCCGATGGTTCGGGGCGTGCGGTCAAACTCTATCTCCAGCCCGATACTGCACGCGAGGCAAAAATTGGCGCGATGACCGGATCGCATGCAGCTGCTGCCTGTCCTGATGTGACCTTCCCGCAGGATATCGTGCGGCATGCGGATGGCCGGTTCGCCGGCTTCATCATGGCGCAGGTGGCAGACCACCAGCCGATTCACGAACTCATCGGAGCCTCGTCGCGACGCCGGTTCTTTCCGCACGCCGACTGGCGGTTTCTTGTGCGCGTCGCACTCAATTTCGCGCGGGTGATGGCAAGCATCCATGCCGCGGGCTTCGTCGTCGGCGATATCAACAGCGCTGGCGTCCTCGTCTCGCAGCGCGGCACAGTGAAGCTGATCGACGCCGACAGTTTCCAGGTTGGCGTCCACCGGTGCCGCGTCGGCATGCCCGAATATACGCCGTCCGAACTGCAGGGCGTGTCCTTGAGCGATGTGTACCGTACCGTGAACCACGACGCCTTCGGCATGGCCGTGATGATGTTCCAGCTGCTTATGCTGGGACGGCACCCCTTTTCCGGCGTATCGCGCGGACGTCAGGTGGCTCTTGACCGGGCAATTCGGGAGGGGCGCTTCGCCTTCTCGCAGATCGCGGACGTCGGTATCAGGCCACCACCCAGGAGTCTGTTGCTCGGCGACCTGCCGCGTGCGATCCGACACCTGTTCGAACGCGCATTCCTGCTTTCCAGCACCGTGCGGCCATCGGCGACCGAGTGGGTCGACGCTCTGTCGGATCTGGAAACCGGATTGATCGCATGCCCTGTGCGCGCCGATCATGTCATCGCCCTCGTATCGACGATGTGCCCGTGGTGCCGGATCGAGCGCGAGACCGGACGGCCCATGTTCATTCCGCAGAAGTTCGCGCCCGCGCTCGTCACGGATTCGCTGTCCGACCGCCTTCAGGCCGACGTCGCGATGCTGGTGCGTCAGGCAAAACGGCTGGCGGGGGAGGGGATTGAGCCGGCCTGGTACGAGCGCCGACATAAGCCGAGTAAGGCGGCGACTAATCTGGTCGGGTCCACACAGGGGACCGACGCTGCCAAGCTGATCGAACGGCGACAAAACGCGATCATTGAGGCCGAGCGAGCTCTCATGCGATGGCGGGCGCATATTGGTGTATGGGACGTCAGCCGACTGTCGGAAGAGGTGAAAGGTAGCATTGCGAAATTCGAGCGCTTCCATGCCCGTCAACCGTATCTCTTGAGGATTGCCGCGACGCAGAGCGTCGAGGCGCAGGTGAACGGCCTCTTGGAAGGGCAATCTTTACGGGGGAGCCGCGTGGCGGGTGTCGGTGACGCGCTCATCGCGACGCTTGCGCGACACGGAATTACGAGCGCTGTTCACCTCACTCGTGACCGCCTTGGCGCCATCACTGGTGTTGGCGAGAAGCGCATCGTTGCGTTGCTGTTCTGGCGTGATGGTCTGGCCGTCAAAGCCGAGAGGAAGGTCAGGCGGTCTGCTCAACGGCTCGAAGCGGCGAAGATCACGGCGAGGGACAAGGTCGATGGTCAGCGTGCCATGCTCGAGAGGTCTGTTCGACGCGGGATCGATAACCTCAGGAGTGCGGTCGAGGGACTGCAGGCTCAAGCCTCCCAAACGGACGAGGCTCTGGCGGGCGCGCTTCGGAACCGGGATCAGGCGATCTCCGGATTGGCGCTTTTAGCCGGTACGTCCTCACAGGTCTTGTCGCCAGGAACCCGATCAAACCAGATTTCCGCAAAGGCAGCTACAAAAGGGCGAAAAGCTAAAAAGAACGCCGGCAAGATGAAGCATGGGAAGACCTGCCCGTGTTGCGGCTCGTCGATGGTCAAGCGGTGGGGTCAGGCTACGACCGGACCATCGACTTATTATGGCTGTACCGCATATCCCAAGTGCAGTGGGGTACGAGCAGTACCGATCAAGGTCGGTAGGCCGTGATCAGCGTCGACCAATGGAAGGAAAATGGTGCCAGCAGCGGCGGGTTCCCACCGTCGAAGTCCAGTGACGTGGATGGGCGTGAAGCGTAGCGCCAAAGCAGCATCGAAATTGTGGTCTGCCGCCTCATGGCTCCGCGCAAGAAAGCCGGCCGCTAAGATCGCTACCCATTTGAGGAGCGCCGGGTTTGCTGGTGGCCATGGGTTCTGCGGTCATGTAGCGCCTGCTCGAGCGTATCCAGGGCGAACCCGGTATGTGCTGTCCTGCTGGCACGCCACCCGACGATCCGGTGGGCGGAGATGTCGATGACGAACGCAACGAAGACGAAGCCCGCCCATGTCGCGACGTAGGTGAAGTCCGACAGCCTTCTTCACCCATTCATGCAGCGTCTGCGGCGCACAGCCGATTTTCTACGCAATGGAAGAACCACACCGCCCATCGTGATGGATGGTCGCGCTCGTGATTGAGCACCATTCGCACCGCTCGTTCCCGTACCTCCGGTGCAAACTTGTTCGTCCTCTTGCTCATAATGGCTCCCACCTTCTCAGGAGTTGGAGGCTCCGACGAACTTGGCGCGGTTCATAAGGGTTGAGCATGATGCGCCCTATCTGGGGTGATCAAATCCAGAGTAGCGGTTCTATTGGTGCCGGTCCGCCAGCAGCTTGCGCCCATGCGAACGCTAACCTAGCGTATGCGCAAGAAGCGGGAGCGTACGTGGTATCGGTTGCAAACGAAGCGGTCGGCGATTCTGACCGTGTAGATAGCGGGCTGGCGGCTCTCGTTGTCATGCTCGGCTTTCTAGAACGGCAGGCGGATGCGGACCGCTTGCGGCACGAGTTGGGGCACGGTTCACCGACGTCGAGCGATGATCTCGTGAGGCTAGCCAAGCGGGAAGGGGTTCGTGCTCGGGTCCGCACCGCCAGTTGGGCATCGCTCACCCGTACCCCACTTCCGGCTATCGCGGAAATGGACGATTACTTCGTCGTGCTCGGACGAGTGGGCGAGGGCGAGGCTCTCGTGCAGGATCCAATTACGGGATCAGTCGATCGCTTGTCTCAAGATGTATTTGAGGCGCGATATGCCGGTCGTATTGTACTTCTGACCACCAGGGAAAGCGTAGCGGGAGGAGCGCGCCGTTTCGACGTAAGCTGGTTTATTCCGGCCTTGGTCCGGTACCGGAAGTTGCTCGGTGAGGTCTTCCTGGCATCACTGTTCATCCAAATCCTAGGCTTAATTTCGCCAATCTTTTTCCAAATTGTCATCGACAAAGTGTTGGTTCATAAATCGCTGACCACTTTGGAGGTCCTTGCGATTGGCCTGGCGGCGGTGTTCGTGTTTGAAACATTGTTATCAGGTTTACGACAGTTCCTGTTTGCGCACACCACCAGCCGGGTCGATGTAGAACTTGGCACGGACCTTTTCCGGCACCTACAGGCTCTGCCGATGAGCTATTTTTCCGTCCGTCGTGTTGGTGACACAGTTGCGCGGGTGCGGGAATTGGAAACTATACGTTCGTTTCTTACCTCTAATTCCATCACCGTCATCCTCGATCTACTTTTTACGACGTTGTTCCTAGCCGTTATGTATCTGTACTCGCCAATGCTGCTGGTGGTGGTGCTGGTGAGCATCCCACTTTATGTCGTGATCAGCCTTGCGGTACTGCCCGGATTGCGCCGGCGAATCGACGAGAAATTTCGTCGACACGCGGAAAATCAGTCCTTCCTGGTTGAAAGCGTGACAGGCATCGAAACGCTGAAGGCAATGGCTGTTGAGCCGCAGATGCAGAACCGCTGGGAGCGTCAGCTGGCTGGCTATGTCGGAGCAGGTTTCTCTGCCGCGATGCTTGGCAATTGGGGCAGCCAAGCCATACAGCTTGTGTCGAAGCTGACCACGGTCGCAATCCTGTTCTTCGGCGCCAAGGCGGTCATCGCGGGCGACATGACGGTTGGGATGCTAGTCGCGTTTAACATGCTGGCCGGACGGGTGTCGCAACCGGTGTTGCGGCTGGCGCAATTGGCACAGGACTTCCAGCAGGCGCGGCTCGCGGTAGATCGACTGGGCGATATCCTCAACGCGCCTACGGAGCCGACTTCCGCATCGCGATCATCCTTGCCACCGATTGAGGGGCTAGTGCGCTTCG